>JALUYN010000681.1 GCA_027012915.1 Cellvibrionaceae bacterium | reverse complement strand
GGCGCATCAGACGCTGCTGGGTGTTACCGGTTCCGGTAAAACCTTCACTATCGCCAATGTCATTGCCCAGGTTCAAAGACCGACCATGATTATGGCGCCGAACAAAACCCTGGCAGCTCAGCTCTATGGGGAATTCAAAGAGTTCTTTCCCAATAATTCGGTAGAGTACTTCGTATCCTACTACGACTACTACCAACCGGAAGCCTATGTGCCTGCGTCGGACACCTTTATTGAAAAGGACGCCTCGGTTAACGAGCATATTGAACAGATGCGTTTGTCCGCTACCAAAGCGTTGATGGAGCGTAAGGACGCCATTATTGTCGCGACGGTTTCGGCTATCTATGGTCTGGGTGATCCGGACTCCTATCTGAAAATGGTGTTGCATCTGGTGCGCGGTGATCATATCGATCAGCGTCAGATCCTGCGCCGGTTGGCCGAGTTGCAATACACCCGTAACGATGTGGCGTTTCAGCGCGCCACCTATCGGGTGCGCGGTGACGTGATTGATATTTTCCCAGCGGACTCCGACAGTGAAGCACTGCGAGTGGAATTGTTTGACGACGAAGTTGAGCAGCTGTCTATATTTGATCCTCTTACCGGCGAGGTGCTGCGCAAGGTGCCGCGCTTTACGGTGTATCCCAAGTCTCACTATGTGACGCCCCGGCAAACTATTCTCGATGCCATTGACGACATCAAGGTAGAGCTGCAAGAGCGCCTTACGCAATTGCGGGAAAACGAGAAACTGGTGGAAGCCCAGCGCCTTGAGCAGCGGGTGAAATACGATGTGGAAATGATGCAGGAGCTGGGTTATTGCACCGGTATCGAAAACTACTCGCGCTACTTATCAGGCCGCCCGCCCGGTGAAGCCCCGCCTACTCTATTTGATTACTTGCCCGACGATGCATTGTTGGTGATTGACGAATCCCATGTGGGCGTGCCGCAGATTGGCGGCATGTATCGAGGTGACCGTTCGCGCAAGGAAACCCTGGTGGAGTACGGTTTCCGTTTGCCATCGGCACTGGATAATCGCCCCATGCGATTTGATGAGTGGGAGCGTCTGGCGCCTCAGACCATATTTGTATCCGCCACACCCGGACCGTATGAAGACGAGCACGCGGGTCAGGTAGTGGAACAGGTAGTGCGTCCTACCGGACTGGTGGACCCCATTGTCGAAGTCCGTCCGGCCACCAATCAGGTGGATGATGCATTGTCTGAAATCAATGCCTGCGTGGAAAAGGGGGACCGGGTACTGATTACTGTGTTGACCAAACGCATGGCAGAGGATCTTACCGATTATTTACAAGAGCATGGCGTTAAAGTGCGCTACTTGCACTCCGACATTGATACGGTAGAGCGTATGGAAATTATCCGTGATTTGCGTATCGGTGAATTCGATGTGCTGGTGGGTATTAACCTGCTGCGTGAAGGTCTGGATATGCCAGAGGTTTCTCTGGTTGCGATTATGGATGCCGACAAAGAGGGTTTCCTGCGCTCCGACCGTTCGCTGATTCAAACCATTGGCCGAGCGGCGCGAAACGTCAACGGTAGAGCCATTCTCTATGCCGACAAAATTACCGGCTCCATGCGACGCTCAATTGATGAAACCGAGCGCCGTCGTTCCAAACAAATGGCATTCAATGAAGAGCATGGCATCACGCCCAAAGGAATCCAGAAGTCTGTTAAAGATATTCTCGAAGGCAGCCATGTTCCAGGTGCCAAAGGACGTCAGAAGAAAGTCGCGGAGAACAGTGCGGATTATGGGGTCGATCTGGCCGCTGGCGATGTTTGGTCTCAGATCAAACAGCTCGAAGAGCGTATGTTCCAAGCTGCGAAGGACCTGGAGTTTGAAGAAGCTGCGCGCATTCGAGATCAAATTCATCGCATTAAAGAGCAAATGCAATGACCACCGAGACCGGTAAAGAAAATAAGAAAATATCCACATCGCAATTGGCTAAACGCCACGGCATGGAGAGTAGGGAGTTGTTTGAATTACTCTCCGGCGCAAAGTGGATTGTGCGTAATCACGCTGACACTGAGGTGATCAAAGGCAAGCAGCCGCCTAAATGGTTGTTGACCGCCAAAGGTGAGTTTGAAGGAGGAGTGTATTTTTCCTCTGACAAGTTCGGTACCTATATTGTCTGGCCGGCTTCCGTTGTTAAGCATCCGATGATTCAAGAGTTGCAGGAAAAGCCCTTAACAGCAACGCAGATCGGCAAGGCCCATCAGTTGCACGGTCGTCTCGTTAATCAAATACTGGCCGAAATCGGTTGGATCGAACAACACATTGACGGCTGGGAGCTGACTAACGCAGGTCTCGCTGTCGGCGGACAGGCCCGTGAGAATGAAAAAACTGGCGTTCACTATGCGCTATGGCCTCAGCAGGCCTTAGCTGATTCACGCTTGCAGTGCACGCTATCGGCCTGTGATTTGAATCAGCTTCGCACCAACAATGTTGTAACCGCGCTGGATGGCCATCAACACGATTGTCCGGAACGCGTGTTTATTGACAACTGGTTGTATCTCAATGGTCTGGCGCATGCCTGCGCTCGACCGTTGGATAATGATGCTGAATTTGCCAGTGATTTTTATCTGCCCCAAGGGCGAATTTTTATCGAGTATTGGGGAGCTGAAGACGGTGCTGAGCGGTTGCTAGGCAAACTTAAGAAACTCGATATCTACCACGAGCATCAGGATCATCTAGTCGAAATCGAACCGGAACATTTGCCGCAGCTGGACGATTATCTGGCAAAACAACTGCTCAAGTTTGGCATCAAAGTGTACGGATAGGCTGCAAAGATTCATCACAACTCAAAATTCAAATATAACAATAACAGGTAATTCCATTGAAACATTTTATGAAAGACCCCCTGGCTCATTTTCTGCTGGCTGGATTGCTTTTGTTCGCCACCTTGTCCTGGTTTAGCGAGGACGACGAGGATCTACAAACTATTGTTGTGGATCGCGCAACGCTACTGTCTTTTATTCAGTATCGCACCAAAATGTTTAAGCCCGAAGCGGCGGCACAAACACTTGACGCCATGACCGAGGAAGCTCGCCAGCGTTTGATTCAAGACTACATTGAGGAAGAAGCTTTGTATCGCGAATCGAAGGCACTGGGTCTCGATGGTGATGACTATGTTATTCGACGACGCATGGTGCAAAAACTGGAGTTCATCAATCAGGGGTTTGCCGAGCAATCACTGGCGATTGCAGAAGACGATCTGCAAAAGTTCTTTCAGGAAAATCTGACGGACTATTATATCGATCCCTGGATTACCTTTACCCACGTGTACTTGCCTTTTAGCGATGCACTGGATGACGCAGAGGAGCAGAAGAGGGCAGTGGCTCTGCAAAAAACGCTGAATGAACAAGAGGTTTCGTTTACCGATTCCGTAAAGTATGGCCATAGATTCCCCTTCCACCTCAATTATGTAGAGCGAACGGCAGATTTCGTTGCCAGTCATTTTGGCAACGAGTTTGCCAAGCGTTTGTTTTCTCAGGAGCAGGTCGATACCACTCAATGGTTGGGCCCGGTGCAATCGCAATACGGTTTGCATCTGGTCAAGATAAAGCAGTTAATTCAAGGGAGAAATCCGGAGCTTGGCGAGGTTGAAGCTATGGTACGCCAGGACTATCGAACACAGTGGCTGCGAGGGAAACAACAAGAAGCCGTGGATGCAATTGTAGATCAGTACACCATTGTGAGGCCCTGATATGTTGTTTATTGATCACGCTGTTGAATGCACTCAACCCGCTCAACGCAATAGACCAGGTTCCCGAAGCGCTGTTGCAAAGCCCCCACGTCGTCATTTTCGCAACTTACTGGAGCAGCAAAACGCAAGCGGTCGTTGTCCAATGTATCGAACAACTCTCAGCAATTTCTACAAAATGAATCGGCGTATTCTCAACGCTATATTCGCAGTTGCGTTGTTGCTATTGTTTCTTCCAGCAACAAGCCAAGCCCATGAAAACCGTCCGTTGTATATAGATATTACCGAACAGGGTTTGGATCTATACCAGGTACAAATCAAGGTTCCACCTACTGTGGCAATAAACAATCAGCCCAGTGTGCTGATGCCTGAATTCTGCAGCTTAAAGGGCCGCAACCTCTACCAGTGCTCGGAAGCTCTGGCCGAGCAGTTCATAACAATCCGCTTCGCCAAATACAACCCGTCGGTCTCCACCTTTGTACGCCTGACCCGAAGTAACGGAGAAATCTACAGCGATCTACTCACCGCCGAAGAAGATCGTTGGCAAGTACCCAACGAAGAAACCGCAAGCGGAGTGGCAAAGCACTACACCTGGCTCGGCGTAGAGCACATCCTGATCGGCCTGGATCATCTTCTGTTTCTGGCATGCCTGCTGTTTATCGCCCGGGGCTTTAAACGTGTGGTGATTACCATCACTGGATTTACCCTGGCTCATTCCGTAACGCTTATTGCCTCGGCAATGCAGTGGGTAAAAGTACCCATTGCGCCAGTGGAAACCCTGATTGCTTTCAGTATTTTATTTCTGGCCGTGGAAATTGCGCGCAAGGAACTCTTTAATGGCGAAGAAAGCACCTTAACCTACCGTCACCCGATTCTCGTTAGCTTATCGTTTGGTTTGCTGCACGGCTTTGGCTTTGCTGCAGTATTAAGCGATATCGGCTTGCCGCAAACAGAAGTGGTTACAGGACTCCTATTTTTCAACATTGGTGTAGAACTGGGACAGCTAGCGTTTACGGTGGTTTGTCTAGCCCTAGGAACTATATCTGCGCGGCTACTTGCAAGCCAACCGCTACAGCATGCGGCTGTGTCTGTCGCAATTTACGGAATAGGGATCCTGTCAGCATACTGGTTGTTTGATCGGGGAGCCTCCGTGTTTATGGGGTGAATGGTTCACAAGGCTCTGCTCCTTTGTTCTAGGGTTCTCTTACAGGCTGATGGGATAATGTATACATGATAAAGCCCTCCAGTTGGTGAGATCTAAGTATGGCTTTTCATTACAATTTGTACGGTATACGGTAGTAATACCCTTCTTGTGCGGGTTTCCCTATGGTTGGACTAATCTCATTACGCTTGAATTATACGGCATTGCCGTATATTCTATGGCTATGATTTTCATTGAAACATCTATATTCACCAAAATTCTCTCGGATTACCTCAATGATGAGGAATATCGGGGTCTCCAGACCTATCTAATGCAAAAGCCAGATGCAGGAGATCTTGTTAGAGGTTCTGGTGGTGTGCGTAAAGTTCGCTGGGCGCCTGAGGGCAGAGGTAAAAGTGGAGGTGTTCGTGTTATCTATTACTGGAAACGACCGGATCACGAGATTTGGATGCTCACTATCTACAGCAAGTCGGAACAATCCACTATTCCAGGCCATGTACTGAAACAAATTGCAGAGGCTATTGATAATGACTAA
>JALUYN010000680.1 GCA_027012915.1 Cellvibrionaceae bacterium | reverse complement strand
GTTGGCGTGCGTGGTGGGGAACCCTTGCTGTGAAGCCCCGGTTGATTTGATCCAGTCGCTGCGCTCTTGGGACGATACCTTGCCCGTGATACTGCAAGGCGATGGGGCCGCCGTCGGTGACGACTGGGAAGAGAGTATTGCCCGAACGATCAGGTCTTGCCTGTCGCCCATTCCATCCCTGACGGAAATGACGGGTGCCCTCTACAGTGCCCAGAATTATCGTCGTGCGCAAATACGCCACAAGAATAACGGTGGCGGCAGTGCACCCAGCTTCCGCAGTCTGGTGGGACGCACCGAAGAGATGGAAGTGGTGCGCAATATGATGGGGCAGGTGGCCGACAAGGAAGTGACGGTATTGATCACCGGTGAGTCGGGTACCGGTAAGGAAGTGGTTGCACGCAATTTGCACTTTAGCTCCGATCGTCGCGACAAGCCCTTTGTTCCTGTTAACTGTGGCGCAATCCCCGCAGAACTCTTGGAAAGCGAATTATTTGGTCATGAGAAGGGCGCATTTACTGGTGCCATCAGTGCCCGCTCCGGCCGTTTTGAAATGGCTGAAGGTGGTACGCTGTTCCTTGATGAAATTGGCGATATGCCTCTGAATATGCAGGTGAAAATTCTGCGAGTACTGCAAGAGCGCTGTTTCGAAAGGGTGGGGGGCAACAAGGTTATTAAAACCGATGTGCGCATTATTGCGGCTACCCATCGAGATCTCGAAAAGATGATCGACGATGGCACCTTCCGTGAGGATCTCTATTATCGTCTCAACGTGTTCCCCATAGAAATGCCCGCATTGCGTGAGCGCAGCGATGACATCCCCTTGATCATCAATGAGTTGGTGGCGCGCATGGAGAAAGAACAGCGCGGCTCGGTAAAATTCAATTCATCGGCTATTTTGTCTCTTGGCAAACATGAGTGGTCAGGCAATGTACGTGAGCTGGCCAACCTGGTGGAGCGCATGGCCATTATGTTGCCCAATGGCGTCGCGGGCGTGCAGGATCTGCCGAAGAAATATCGCCATATCGAAGAAGAGCTCGAGGAGATCCCCGCCAACCTGGAGTCTGCTCCGCAGCAGGCGGGTGTGGTCAATATGGGAGATACCGCTCTCTTGCCCGAGCAGGGAATTGACCTGAAAGAATACCTCACCAGTCTCGAGCGCAATTTGATTCAGCAGGCGCTGGATGATTCATCCGGCGTTGTCGCTCGCGCTGCCGAGCGCCTGGGTATTCGCCGCACCACTTTGGTGGAAAAAATGCGAAAGTACGATTTGCAGCGCTGATCCAAAACCTCAGATTTGAACGTCTGTATGAATGGCCTCATGAGACGTTCCTTTGACGCTCTTCTTTTTTGTGTTTCTAACCTGCTGAAAATAAAAGATTTTTATTTTTGGCATTGCCCTTGCTAATACTCCCTTATCTTGATTTGAGCGTTGGTTTATTGACGCGAGCGAACAGAGCTAATTTAGGGAGAGTTGTGGATGGCATTGGCTGCTACCCGTAAAGACGATCAGTTTCAGCGAACACTGGCACCGGTCAGTGTGCGTAACGACGGCGGTGATGTGCGCTCTGCGTTTGTGGAGTTCAGCAAGCTGTCGCAACAGCTATCCGACTCCTACACCGTGCTGGAAGACCGTGTTGCCAGTCTAACCCAAGAGCTCAACAATGTTTCCGATCAGCGAATGGTGGAACTCGCTGAGAAGGAACGCATCGCCGATCGCCTCGAGAACTTGCTCAGTGTATTACCCGGCGGTGTAGTAGTGATTGACGCCACTGGTCGTATTTCGGAAGCGAATCCCGCCGCCCGGGACATGCTGGGCGAGCCACTGGAAGGTGAGCTTTGGCGCGACATTATCCAGCGTAACTTCTGCCCTCGAGCGGATGATGGTCACGAAATTTCCACCAAGGATGGGCGTCGCTACAGTCTGGCCACTCGGTCGCTGGCCGGAGATGGCCAGATTATTCTCTTGACCGACCAAACCGAAACACGGCACTTGCAAAGTGAGTTGAGTCGCCACGAGCGTCTTTCGGCGCTGGGACAGATGGTTTCGGCCCTGGCTCATCAAATTCGCACACCCTTGTCAGCAGCCATGCTATACGCGGGCCACCTCAGTGGTGGGGCGCTGTCGTCTCAGCAGCAGCAAGTGTTCTCTGACAAGTTGGTTAAGCGCCTTAACCATATGGAACGTCAGGTTCAGGACATGCTGATGTTCGTTAAAGGCGAGTTGCCGTTGCACGACACCATTGCCACATCGCAGTTGCAGTTGGGATTGGCGGAGGAAATGGAAGTGGCGCTGAACACTAGCAAAGCGACCTGTGAGTGGCATAACGAATGCCCGGCGGCGTTAATCCGCTGTCACAAGGACGCGCTGATAGGCGCGCTAATGAATCTAATCAACAATTCCATCCAGGCTCAGCCAGGTGGTACCCACTTGAATATCACCATAGCGCTAGAGGGTGAGCAGCGACTTACCATTACTGTGGCAGACAATGGGCCGGGAATGAGCCCAGCAGAGCTGGAGCGAGTAAAGGATGTTTTTGTAACCACCAAACCTCAAGGAACAGGCTTGGGCTTGGCTGTTGTCGACAGTGTGGCTCAGCGCCACGGTGGTTGGTTTGAATTGCAATCAGAAGAGGGTGTTGGAACCAGGGCGACGGTAGTGTTGCCTCTGGCAGAGTACATGCCCGCATCACCGGATCAAATGGGAGCATAATTATGGGTTTTGCAGCAACGCCGCTGGAAACAGCGAGCACTGCCAAGGTGCTGGTTGTCGAAGACGATCTGGATCTGCGCGAAGCGGTAGAGGACACCTTGAGTTTGGCGGACTACCAAGTAGTAACCGCAGACAATGGCGTAAGCGCGCTGAAGCAACTGGCGGCTCACAGCGATATCCAATGTGTTATCTCGGATGTCAATATGGACGGCATGGATGGCCACGAGTTGTTGCGTCAAATCAAGCAAAATTACCCGCATATACCTGTGATTCTCAATACCGCCTACGGCAGCATTGACCGATCTGTTGAAGCAATGCGCGATGGTGCTGTGGACTATCTCGTAAAGCCCTTTGAGCCCAGAGTACTGTTGGAAACGATTGGTCGCTATGTGGGTAATCTTACGGTTATTGGTGACGACGAACCGGTGGCGACCTCTCCCGCCAGCCAGCAGCTCCTGCAACTGGCAAGACGGGTTGCCGATACAGACGCCACCGCTTTGGTGATTGGTGAGTCGGGTACCGGTAAGGAAGTGCTGGCTCGATATATTCACAATCATTCATCACGGGCCAAACAGCCTTTTGTGGCCATTAACTGTGCGGCGATTCCAGAGAATATGCTGGAAGCCATGCTGTTCGGCCACGAGAAGGGGGCGTTTACCGGTGCCTATAACAGTGCTCCGGGAAAATTCGAACAGGCCGATGGTGGGACGCTGCTGCTGGATGAAATTTCTGAAATGGATCTTGGCCTGCAGGCCAAACTGTTACGCGTTCTGCAAGAGAAAGAAGTAGAGCGTCTGGGGGGGCGCAAAACCATTCCTCTGAACGTCCGAGTCATTGCGACATCCAACCGTAATCTGCGCAACTATGTCGCCGAAGGTAAGTTTCGTGAGGATCTGTACTTTCGCTTGAGTGTACTGCCTTTGCAGTGGGCTCCGCTGCGTGATCGCAAAGCGGATATCTTGCCCTTGGCTGAGCGCCTGTTGGCCAAACACGCTGAAAAACAGCATCGTCCGGGTATGCAGCTTTCGGCAAACGCGGCGGCGAGCTTGCAGCAGCATCCATGGCCGGGCAACGTCCGTGAACTGGATAATGTTATACAGCGCGCGCTGATTTTACAGACAGGTGAAGTTATTCAGTCTCAGGATTTGGGATTGCAGGCGGATGTTTGTTTCAGCACCAAACCCAGTCTGGCAGTATCAGTGGAGGCTCCTCTTGATACGAGTAACGTTACCCTGATGAGATCAGAGGAGGCCGTGACTCAGGAAGCGGATTCTATAGACGAAGAAGCCGCGCCAGATCTTGGTGGTGATTTGAAACAACGTGAGTTTGAGATTATCGCCGATGCACTTCGCCAGGAGCGAGGCAGCAAGAAGAACACTGCTGCGCGGCTGGGGATCAGCCCACGAACTTTGCGCTACAAAATCGCCCGTCTCAAAGAAATGGGGATGGATATCAACAAGCTTGCTTATTGATCCAGGGCTCGCGCACTTCGAATAATCGAAATTGGCGCTTTCGCGATAACACATCGGCTTTGGCTGCAATGTCATCCGTGTTTCCTGCAACGGCACCAGTGCTTCCTGCAACGTAATCCAAGCCCCCAAACGTTATCCCCGCGAAAGCGCATTAGTGTCCGGGGAAAATCAAAGAGGCAATGCAAATTGCCTCTTTTCAATTTCCTCTCGCTGTTCCCGACACCATCGTCGTCGTTTCCTTTGGTATTCGGTGTTCAATCAAGCGAGATCAAGTGAAAAACCGGCACCTGTTACAGAGAACAATCTGTGCCAGGCTCAAAACCAAAAATAAGCTTGCATATTAGGGCCTGTTAACACTAATTCTGATGCTTCTGTTGCGTCTCAAATCGCGCCAATCTAGGCGCGAGAAGTGAGTTTAGTGGTTCTAAACGAGCGACGAGCAACAACGAGTGGCGCGGTTTGAGACTCAACCCGAAGGGCTGGGCCTATTTTCGCCCCCCAGCTGCGTTGGAATTCGCTTATTTAGAACAACTAAATGGCGCTCATACCGCCTGACTGGGAGCGAAAATAGTCTCCAGCAGAAGTATCAGAATTAGTGTTAACAGGCCCTAGAATCAAGCCCTAAAATGGACTGTTACTTCTGACCTGTTGACACAGCATTTTCCGAAAAGCTTTATTTTAGGCACACAGCAGCATCGGACCAGACGCTGTCTTCAGCCCCTTGCTTTGAGCGACGCGATGTCACGCGGGCCATCCAGGCCAAGCATAGCGATCCCGCAAGGGCAGTGAGATCAACGCCCAGGGTGGCAACACTGCCGTATGACCACAATCCTGATTCGGGCAGCATCCAGCCAAGCAGACTTGTGAGAGGAATGGCGGCGGTAAAGAGCGCTGCCAGCCAAAGTTGTGGTGCCGCAGTTCGCCCGCCTCCACGCAGCATAGCCCAGCAAATGAAACTGAAGAATACCGCGTAATAGGTTAGCTGAATGTAGAGTGTTTGATTAAAACCAAAGGCACTCAGCCATTTGTGCACAACCATCATCAATGAAATTCCGGAGATGGCGCCAATACAAACCCCCACTGTGGCTCCCGCCATTAACCGGGTGTCGCGGCGTTGCGCGGGGACAGCGCCCTTGCCCCGTTGCTTTTTACGGCGGCTTTCAACCCATAGCAGATTGCCACTGTAGAACAGCCAGGCACCCGCCAGCCCCAGAAAGAAATACATCCAGCGAACCGGTGATCC
>JALUYN010000679.1 GCA_027012915.1 Cellvibrionaceae bacterium | reverse complement strand
CAAGAAGAAGGCACCGACTGCAAAGGTCTCTCCGTTCCACAAGAAAACCATCGGTTACGGACTGCCGGACTTCGCAGAGGAACTCAACTACGGGGTCGATCTATCAACCATCTGAGGGTGGTATCAGATTGATGGGGTGAAGGTGCCCCATCAACCATTAAATCCGTATACCCCAGCTCCGAAGCCATGCCGACCTCTAATCTGGCCAGCACTATGGCACGACTTTGCTGCAGGTTTTCCAGATTTTCTTCGGCAACCTCCAGCCGCAACTGCGCTCCACGATATTCGCCGTAGCTGGTGGCCACCTGACTGATCAGTCGCACTTGCGCGTCGCGCCAGAGAATATCGGCTTGCTGCGCCTGAGCCTCCGCCGCTTCACTGGCTCGACGTAATTTGCCGAACAAGTCCAGATCCCAGCTTAAGTTGGCACCGCTGCTGTACCCGCGGGTAATACCGCTGCTGTACCAGCGGGTAATAACGTCATCATCGTCTGCCGACAGAGTATTGTTTTCACTCGCCTGATAACCTGTTTCCAGCGTCCCTTTCGGCCATGAATCGTTGTCGGCATCACGAAATACCGCATAAGCCCGGTCGACATTCGCCCTGGCTTGCGCCAGGGTACGGTTCTGCTCCAGAGCACGCTCTACCAACTGATTAAGCTCAGCATCGTCAAACGCCTGCCACCAGTTCAAAGCCTGCTCGGCCTGCTGATACGGCTGGCTTAGGTTAATGCTTTCTACCTTCTCCGGCCTTTGGTAGTCCGGCCCGGCAGAGCAGGCGCTTAGCGACGCCACGAGTAGAGCAAGGGTTGATAGCTTCACTGTATTACGCATGTTTGTTTTCCTCCGAAGAGCTTTCCGTTGGCTCTGGTAGCGCCTTTTTCTCGCCACGTTTAGCCAACATGTAGTAGAACAGCGGCGTTAAAATGAGACCGAAAATGGTGACACCAATCATGCCGGAGAACACGGCAACGCCCATGGCCTGGCGCATTTCAGCGCCGGCACCGGTGGAGAAGACCATAGGCACCACACCCATAATAAAGGCAATAGACGTCATCAGTATGGGGCGCAAACGCAGGCGACCGGCTTCCAGAATGGCTTCCATGGTACTCATACCGTGGTCCTGCAGCTCTTTGGCAAACTCGACAATTAGAATGGCGTTCTTCGCCGCCAGCCCCACCAGCACAATTAAACCTATCTGGGTAAGAATGTTGTTGTCCCCGCCATAGATAAGCACACCGCTTAACGCCGATAACAGGGTCATCGGAATAATCAGGATGATGGCCAACGGCAAAGTTAAGCTTTCGTACTGCGCAGCCAGCACCATAAAGACCAGCAAGATAACCAGCGGATAAATGAACATGCCCGCATTACCGGCCAGAATTTGCTGGTAAGTCAGTTCTGTCCACTCGTAGGTCATGCCGTTCGGCAAGGTTTCAGCGAGAATTTTTTCAATGGCCGCCTGTGCTTCCCCTGTGCTGTAACCCGGCGCAGGACCACCGTTAATTTCAGCGGTGGTAAAGCCGTTGTAATGCATGACTCTATCCGGTCCTGCGGTGTTGGTAATGTTCATAAAGGAGCCCACAGGAACCATTTCACCACTGCCGTTACGCACTTTCAGCTGACTGATTTGCTCAGGCGTTTGGCGAAACTGCTCATCTGCCTGCATATTCACCTGATAGGTACGCCCGAACCGGTTAAAGTCATTCACATACACTGAGCCCATATAAGCCTGCAAAGTCTGGAATACCTCATCCAGGCTCACATCTTGTTGCTTAGCTTTCGTACGGTCGACATCGATATCAAGCTGCGGCACATTCACCTGATAACTGGAAAATACGCCGGTCAGTTCAGGCGTCGCCCAGGCCTTTTGCATCACCTCCATATTGACCTTATACAGCTCTTCGTAACCATGGTTAGCACGGTCTTGTATTTGCAGACGGAAACCACCAATAGTCCCTAACCCTTGCACTGGCGGGGGCGGGAATATGGCAACGTAAGCTTCATCAATAGCCGCGAACTTCTGGTTCAATGCGCCCGCTATTGCATTAGCCGACATTGAAGAATCCGTTCGCTCATCAAAGTCAGTTAGCGACACAAACACAATTCCGGAATTCGGACTGTTAGTTAAACCGTTAATACTCAGACCCGGAAAGGCAATTGAGTTCGCCACACCCGGATGATCCAAGGCAATACTCGACATTTCTTTAATGACCGCAGCGGTGCGATCCAGCGAAGCGGCATCCGGCAATTGTGCAAAACCCACCAGGTATTGCTTGTCCTGACTGGGCACATAACCAGTAGGAGTCGTCGCAAACTGCAGACCGGTTAACCCTAATAAAGCCACATACAGAACGCCTACAATGACGCCATAGCGGATCACTTTTTTAACCAGCCAGCCGTAACCTTTAGACAAACGGGCAAAAAAGCGGTTAAAGGGTTCAAATAACCAACGGCCTAACAGCTTATCCATACCGCGGGTCAGTATGTCTTTTTTCTCGCCATGACCTTTTAACAGAAGCGCCGCCAATGCAGGGCTCAGCGTTAGTGAATTGATGGATGAGATAAAGGTAGAAATGGTAATGGTTAACGCAAACTGCTTATAAAACTGACCGGTTAAGCCCGACATAAAGGCGGTTGGAATAAATACCGCTGCCAGCACCAGTGTCGTCGCGACAATAGGACCAGTCACCTCTTTCATGGCTTTTTGTGTAGCAGCAATGGGGGACAAACCTTCGCTAATATTCCGCTCTACGTTTTCCACCACCACAATGGCGTCATCCACGACGATACCAATAGCCAGCACCAGCCCAAACAGCGACAAGGTGTTTAACGAAAAGCCCAGCAAGTGCATGAAGGCAAAGGTTCCAACCAGCGACACCGGTACCGCGACCAAAGGAATAATTGAGGCGCGCCAGGTTTGCAAAAACAGCACCACAACCAGTACCACCAACAATACAGCTTCGAGCAGAGTTTTCACTACCGCATCAATAGAGCTGCGCACAAAAACGGTTGTGTCGTACACAATGTC
Organism: Cellvibrionaceae bacterium; assembly: GCA_027012915.1. The sequence goes on along the minus strand of JALUYN010000679.1, from coordinate 2,405 downwards.
GTACGTTAAACCGTCAGGAAAACCTTTCGACAATTCCGCCATTTTGGAGCGAACATCGTCAGAAATTTGAATGGCATTGGAGCCAGACGCCTGGAAAATAGGAAGCGCTACCGCGTCTTTATTGTTCAGTAACGAGCGCAGCGCATAAGTTGAAGCGCCAAGCTCAACACGGGCGACATCTTTTAAGCGACTGATCTCGCCGTTCTCGCCCACCTTGATAATAATGTCTTCAAACTCTTCGACGTCTGTCAGACGGCCTTTCACATTGATAAGCAACTGAAAATCAGCGTCACCGCTTGGCTGAGAACCCAAACTGCCAGCTGCCGCCTGTTGGTTTTGCTCACGAATTGCCTCGGTAATTTGCGCCGGGGACAAACCCAGTGCGGACACCTTATTAGGATCCAGCCAGACCCGCATGCTGTATTCGCCAGCGCCAAATAACTTGACCGCCCCAACGCCTTCTATACGCGCCAGTTCGTCTTTGATATTTAAGTTCGCATAATTCGACAGGTACAGCATGTCGTAGCGATCATCCGGTGAGGTTAGATGCACCATCATGGTTTCATTTGGAGACGACTTCTCAGTCACTACCCCCAAGCGCTGCACCACCTGTGGCAGGCGCGGTTTGGCTCGCTCTACCCGGCTTTGCACCTGAGTTTGCGCTAAATTGACGTCGGTACCGATAGCAAAGGTAACGGTCAGTGTCATACGACCATCCGAGGTGGCCTGAGAGGACATATACAACATATCCTCCACACCATTAATTTCCTGCTCCAGTGGCGAGGCCACAGTTTCCGCTATGACTTTGGGGTTAGCACCCGGGTAGTTAGCCGTTACTACAACCGTTGGTGGCGCCACCACCGGGTATTCGGTAATAGGCAGTTGCCATACCGCTATCGCACCGGTAATAAAGAACAACAGCGAGATAACCGCGGCAAAAATCGGCCGTCGGATAAAAAATTGAGAAAACATTCAGTACCCCTTAACCGTGGTTATCTTCTGTAGATGTCTGCGCCGTTAACTCGTTATTGGCTTCGTCCAGCAACTGTTGCACTTTACGCAACCGGACCAGTTGCTCACTGCTTGCCATTGGCACCAGTTGAGGATCAACTTTCATATTGGCTCTAACTCGCTGCAAACCGTTCACTACAATTTTGTCCTTTGGCGTTAAACCTTCTGTCACTATGCGCAGGCCATTAACTTTTTCACCCAGCTCAATCGCCCGATACTCCAGCTCATTATTACTATTAACCACCAATACAAACTTGTTATTCAGGTCGGTTCCAACAGCCTTTTCGTCAATCAAAATGCCTTCATAAGAGTCGCTGCCCACCAAACGAATACGGGCAAATAGACCAGGTAACAAGTCGTTGTCATCGTTAGGGAAACTGGCTCGTACACGAATAGTGCCGGTTTGCGCATCAATGCGGTTATCGACAAAATCGACCCGGCCTACGTGCTGATAATTGCTGTCGTTAGCCAGTGCCATATAAACGGGGTTCGAGGTCGAGTCGCGGGTATCAGCTCGTTTCCCTGTTTCAGCCAGACGTGCGTACTTGAGGTAGCTCTGCTCGTCTACATCGAAATACGCATACATTTTCTCGGTTGAAACCAGGCTGGTAATTTGACTTTGTCCCGCGCTCACAAAGTTACCGGCGGTAACCTGAGCATAAGATACCCGGCCGCTAATAGGCGCGGTAATGCGGGTGTAGCTTAAGTCGAGTTCAGCGCGTTCAAGTGCAGCTTCAACCGAAGCTACTGTTGCCGCTGTTTGCTGTTTACGAGCTAAACGACTGTCCAGTAGTTCAGCAGAAATTGCCCGCTGGCTACTGAGTTTTTCAGCCCGCCGGTATTCCTTTTCCGCCTGAACCGCAGCGCTTTGCGCACTTTGCAGCTCAGCTTTAAGCCGCGCAACTTCGGTAGCGAAAGGTTTAGGATCAATCTGTACCAGCAAGTCTCCTTTATCTACCAGAGCCCCCTCGTTGAAATGAACTTCCTCGATATAACCAGAAACTCGGGGTATCAACTGAACCGTCTGTGGCGCTTGCAAACGGCCGGTGAATTCATCCCATTCGGTGATTCGCTCATGCACCACCTGCGCTACGCTAACTTGCGGCGGAGCCGGTGCCGCAGTCTCTTCCGCTGCTTCCGGATTGCTGCACGCGGCTAATACCAGCGCAGCAATACCTCCTAAAAGAAATTTTAACGTGTTTGTCGTACTCATGGCCTTGCTCTCCAAATTATTGCCCTATGCTGCAAAAAGTTGCATCAAATAAAACGGGTATCCGGAATTTCTGGTTGATAAAATGCCAAAGATGTAAAGAAGAAAATCTTTCTCAGCGGATTATCTGATTGATCCTCTTCAGCCTACTCTACTGCCAATTTTCTGTTTCCACCTTCGCCTG
>JALUYN010000678.1 GCA_027012915.1 Cellvibrionaceae bacterium | reverse complement strand
TCAGTGGGAGTAATGCTATCCAGAGAGGTTCCGGCGAGCTGTTGGCTTGGTACGGGGTGCGCGGGAGTCATATCGTATTCTCTTCTTATCCTTGATCTAGATACCACTACGCAGTCTTTGTCGGAATGGATCAACTGCAGTGTTTTTCGAGGGTAAGGGACACTGAATCTGCAAAGCGCAGCGCGTGGGGTTTGTCGATGGTAACGGCGGCATAGTTTACCCATTCGTGCTCACTGCTGATTTCGAGAACATCCGCAACCAGCTTTTCGAGCAGCAGGAAGCGACCCTCTTCAACGTGTTGAATGACTTTCTTGGTGATGAACTTGTAGTTAAGAGCGTCACTGACTTGATCGCTGGATGAGGCCTTGTCGGCGGGGTAGCGTATCTGGATGTTAATCACTACATCCTGTTGTTTCTCCCGCTCTTCAGGGTTGAAGCCGATGTAGGTTCTCAGTCTCAGATTGGTGATGCGAATGGTGGCGTCCGTTGAAGGCATATCTACTCCGACTTGGAATGTGGTGTGTGAGAAGAACGTAGGTTGTTTCTGGCTTGCTGTCGCTGGTAGTAGGCCAACCACAGACGGTAGCCGACCAATGCCACGGGTTTAATAAGAGGGCTTAGCAGCAGGCGCCAGTATCTACCCTGGGGCGTGTGTTGCCAGACGGCTACATTGGCGTCAAGTCCTGTAAGCCAATGGCCATCGGTGGTTTTCAAGTGCAGGCGCTCCAGTAGCAGGGATTTATCGGGTATTCCTGAGAAGTCCTGTAGATCGTGCACATCGATCAAATTCAGTTGACCATCACTGCATTGCTTCAGCTTATCCATTTCCGCTCGACACAGTGGGCAGGCGCCGTTGTAGTAGAGCGTTGACTGCATTGAGCTGTGAGTACGGTCGTCTGTTTTCATAAATCTCGAAGTCTTGGTGAGTGTGGAGGTCGCGATAGGTGTCCAGATATATACGAAACTGCACGGTGATCAGATCAGATGCGCAAATCAGGTGGGGGTCTGACAATGGGTACGGGTACTGCCGTTAAGGCCAATAAAACAGTGGCGTTGAGGCGAATAAAACGGTGTCTTTCCCCATTCCGGGCCTGAAGCCAGGCCGCTTTTCCGCTATAGTGCACGGTATAGTCGCTGCTCACCTAAAAGGTACTCACTTGGCCAAACGAAAATCGTTGAAAAATGACCCTTTCCAATCTCGGGAAGCGCAAAAGTACGAAAACCCGATCCCCAGTCGGGAGTACATTCTTGAAGTTCTGGAGCAGTCCCCGGGACCAATGACGCACGAGGCTTTGTGTGAGGTGCTGGATCTTCGCGATGAGGATTCCATTGAGGCGCTGCGGCGTCGCTTGATCGCCATGTCCCGCGACGGGCAGTTGATCAGTAACCGCAAGAGCGGTTTCGGACTGATCAACAAGATGGACCTGATTCGCGGTCGGGTGCAGGGCCACAAAGATGGTTATGGCTTCGTGATCCCGTTCGAAGGTGGTGATGACTTCTATCTGTCGTTTCGTCAAATGCGCAAGGTGTTTGATGGTGATGAAGTATTGGTGCGCAAGATGGGTAAGGATGTGCGCGGCCGTCGCGAGGCTCATATCGTCGAGGTGCTGGCCCACAATACTCATCAGATTGTCGGTCGCTTGTTCTTCGAAAACGGCATTCACTTTGTGCGCCCGGACAATCCGCGCCTGACTCACGACCTGATTGTCGACAAAGAGAATATCGGCAACGCCCAAAAGGGACAATTTGTAGTGGCACAAGTCACTCAGCAGCCCGGTCGTAACAATTTGCCGACCGGTCAGGTCATTGATGTGCTGGGCGATCATATGGCGCCGGGCATGGAAATCGATGTGGCTATTCGCGCTCACGGTATTCCCCATTTGTGGCCCAGCGATGTGCAGGCTGAGGCCGAACAGCTGCCTGCGGAAGTAGAAGATCGGGATAAGACTCGTCGAGTGGATTTGCGGCATTTGCCGTTTGTGACCATCGATGGTGAAGACGCGCGGGACTTTGATGACGCGGTCTACTGCGAAACCAAGAAATCTGGCGGTTGGCGCCTGTATGTGGCCATTGCGGATGTTTCCCACTATGTGGGAATCAACAGTGCATTGGATCGCGAAGCGCAAGTACGAGGGAATTCGGTGTACTTCCCCGATTTCGTCGTGCCCATGTTGCCCGAGGCCCTCTCTAACGGTTTGTGTTCACTGAACCCCCATGTGGATCGTCTGTGTATGGTTTGCGAAATGACTATATCGGACGCTGGCCGAGTCAGTGGTTACCAGTTCTATGAGGGAGTTATTCACTCCCATGCACGACTGACCTACACCACAGTGGGTCAAATCCTCGAAGAGAAAAACGATAAGAAGAGTGGTGTGCGCCAAGGTCATCACGCTCTATTGCCTCATATTGATGAGCTGCACAATTTGTACAAAACCTTGCGTCAGGCTCGCACTGTGCGCGGTGCGATTGATTTTGAGACTGTGGAAACCCGGATTCTCTTCGATGAGCAGCGCAAGATTTCCCAGATCGTGCCTACCATTCGCAATGACGCTCACAAGTTAATTGAAGAGTGCATGCTGTGCGCTAATGTTTGTGCCGCACGTTTTTTGGAGCGCCACGAGCTGCCGGCTTTGTATCGTGTGCATGAAGGGCCACGCAGTGAACGCTTGGAAAACCTGCGGGAATTTCTGGGTGAACTGGGGCTCGGCATTCAAGGGGGTAATTCGCCCAAGCCATCGGATTATCAAAACTTGCTGCAGAGTCTGGGCCAGCGCCCCGACAAAAATCTGATTCAAACAGTGATGCTGCGTAGTCTCAGCCAGGCGGTGTATCAACCGGACAATAAGGGACACTTTGGTTTGGGGTATACCGCCTATGCTCACTTTACTTCTCCGATCCGTCGCTATCCTGATTTATTAGTACATCGCGCCATTCGCCATGTGATTCGCTCGCGCAAAGAGAGTCACCTTGTACAGCGAGTGAAAGGTGCTGGCGTGATTGCCAAGGCCAAGATCTATCCCTATGAAATGCAGGACGTATTGACGCTGGGCGAGCAGAGCTCGATGACTGAACGTCGCGCAGACGAGGCGACTCGTGATGTGGTGAGCTGGCTGAAATGTGAGTATCTGCAGGATCATGTAGGCGATGTGTTTGAAGGCATGATTTCCGCCGTGACCAGTTTTGGTTTGTTTGTAGAGTTGAAGGACCTCTACGTGGAAGGCCTGATTCATATCACCAATCTGCCTCACGATTACTACCGCCACGATGAAGCCCATCACCGTTTGATTGGTGAGCGCACCCGGCGCATGTTTCGTCTGGGTGATGAGCTGACTGTGCGCGTGGCTCGGGTGAATCTCGATGACCGCAAGGTGGATTTCGAATTCATTGAACAGAAGGGATCGAACAAAGCCCGGCGCAAGGGCAGTCCGGCGCAAAAAATGATGGCGGAAGATCCGGATTGGAATCCACCGAAGAAAAAGCGTGGGAAAACTACAGCAAAGACGCCGGGCAAGAAAACAGCGTCGGCTAACAAAAAGCGTCGTCCCAGTAAGGGTAATACCGTACGCAAAGCTAAGACGGCCAAGACCTCTAAGAGCAGTGGCTTGCGCCGCAGATCTCGACGCTAACCGTTAGATATTAATGCAGGAATTGTAAGTGGCAAAATTGGAAACCGTGTTTGGTTTGCACTCGGTGCAGGCCATTTTAAAAAGTGCTCCGCAGCGAGTGAACGAAATTCTCGTGTTACAGGGGCGTCAGGATCAACGTTTGACCAAGGTCCTCAATGCGGCCAAGGCAAACGATATTCGAATACGTGAAGGCGCTCGCAAAGAGCTCGATAAGCTGGTGAAAGAAGAGAATCACCAAGGGGTGGTGGCCTTTTGCTTTCCTGGCGAGACCCATGACGAAAAGTTCTTGTTGAAACTGGTCGAAAACTTGAAGGAAGCCCCGTTTCTACTGGTGCTCGATGGCGTTACCGATCCGCACAATTTGGGCGCCTGCTTGCGCACCGCTGATGCCGCAGGGGTTCACGCCGTTGTTGCTCCAAAGGACAACTCTGCCAGTTTGACCGCCGTGGCCCGCAAAGTGGCCTGCGGTGCGGCCGAAGTGCTTCCCTACGTGCCAGTCACCAATTTGGCGCGAACATTGAAAAAACTGCAGGAGTTGGGGGTGTGGGTAATCGGTACTGCTGGTGAGGCCGACGCCAATGTTTATCAGGCAGATCTTAAGGGCCCAATGGCGCTGGTGATGGGCGCCGAAGGCAAGGGCATGCGCCGACTTACCCGCGAGTGCTGCGACAGCCTGATTAACATTCCAATGGCGGGAGAGGTGAGCAGCCTTAACGTCTCGGTTGCTACCGGTGTGTGTCTCTACGAGGCAGTACGCCAGCGCACCTGATTCAGCCGTTCACTGTATTCGCTCGCCATTCTTCTCATGGTAGAGAGTAATCGTAGGGGTCGGAGTAGCTGCGCTACTCCGACCCCTGTTGCTTTTTTTCCCGATAAAAGTGCTCTGACCCCATTTATTGCATTCATTGTGTGTGTTTGGTTGGGGGTGAGCTGAAATCACCATCGAAATGGAATCATTGAACCTGTTGCCGGTTCGTCAGATGGGCGATAGTAATCCGATACTATAAAAATAATGAGGAATTAAGTGTGAAGTTGGCAGGCAAAGTAGTTGCTATTACCGGTTCGGGATCCGGCATTGGACGCGCGTTGGCGGAGCAGGGTGCAAGGGAAGGTGCCAGGCTGGCGCTGTCTGATATTGATGAAACGGCTCTGGTTGAGACCGCGAATATGTGCCGAGAATATGGTGCAGAGGTATTCGTGCAACGCTTGGATGTTGCCGATAGCGATGCCATATACGTCTGGGCTGACAGCGTCGTAGAACACTTTGGTTCCGTAAATGTCATTATCAATAATGCCGGTGTGGCGCTAAGTGCCAGTGTTGAAGGCACTACTATCGAAGATTTCAAATGGCTGATGGACATCGATTTCTGGTCGGTCGTACATGGCTGCAAGGCGTTTTTGCCCTATCTTAAAAAGGCGGACTGGGGACATGTTGTCAACGTCTCGAGTTTGTTTGGCTTGATTGGGGTGCCCAATCAGTGCGCCTACAATTCCGCCAAGTTTGCGGTGCGGGGTTTTACCGAAAGCTTGCGTATGGAGCTCAAGCTGGAAAACAGTTCTGTAGGTGTCAGCTGTGTTCATCCAGGCGGCGTCAAAACCAATATTGCCAACAGCGGGCGCCACGGGGTTCAGGTGGCGACAGATGCCAGCTTTGAAGAGCAGAAGCGAAAGTTCAATGAAGAGCTGGCCAAAACCACACCCGAAAAAGCCGCCCAGATAATCTTTGATGGCATACGCAAGAACACCGGCCGGGTGCTTGTGGGCAAAGACGCAAAATTCCTCGACATGGTGCAGCGCCTGCTACCGTCGTCCTATCAGAAAGCCGTGATGGCTTTT
>JALUYN010000677.1 GCA_027012915.1 Cellvibrionaceae bacterium | reverse complement strand
GATACGCTGATTGTCGGCGCCATTATTGAAGCCCGTTCCTGCGAGCGGTTTGCTGCTTTGGCCCCTCATCTGGATGCAGAGCTGGAAAAGTTCTATCTGTCCCTTCTCAAATCTGAGGCTCGCCACTACCAGGACTATCTGACCTTGGCGGAGTCCTACAGCGACGAGGATATTGCTCCGCGAGTGGAATATTTCCTGACTCTGGAAGAGGAAACCATTAGCACCCCAGATCCCTTGTTCCGATTTCACTCGGGGCTTCCAGTAAAGCAAGTGCGTCACGCTGGCTAAACCGGTCTATTTTCGCTGGGATTTCGGGTATATGGTGTCAGCCCACACCTTATTACCCCCTAAAAGAGTGCGCAGTTCACGGGTGAGAGGGTGCAATAACTTGCGCCGTTTCTGGCTCAGATAGGGAACCACTTGAACCCGGCCAATACGGCCTCGGTAATAGATGGGTTTGGCCAGAGAAATATTGTGCAGGCTGGTATCCACCTGTATCTGCAGGTCAACGATGTAGTCACTCTGGCCTTGATTCAAAGATTCCAGAGTTTCTTCAACCACTTTTTTGGGGATAAAGTTAAGGTGTGAGGCCCGGGCAATCTCGTTCGCTGTCAGTAAGCTCTGGCGATAGGCTACTTTGCTGCCCTTGGGAATATCTTCAAGGGTATTGATTACGGATCCTTTCTTATGGGACCAGATCTCAAAGTCATCTTCACTGATTGAAACAGGGACGCGGATCGGTGGATTCTTGTCCGTCACGGGAATATTGATGCGGCCGCAGGAGCCATCCACCATGCCGTGTAGTAATTCGTTCGCTTCTCTGTCCCGAGACATGCCAATCATTTGAAATTTGTAACCAAGGCGTTCAAAGGCCTCTGAGTAAAAGTCCACAAGATTGTTAAATACCCCGGTGTTGGGTGAAATAGGGCAGCCGAAAACAATGGTACGCGAAGAGACGGAAGGTAAGGGTTGCGACTTGGCTGCTTTGTTCTTTTTTGCTCGTTCCAGCGCCGCTGAGCTGCGTATATGTCTGAGTAAAACTCGCTCTAGCGGTGACTTAATGTGCAGGAAACGCTTGCTGAGCACTGGGTATACCGGGTAGTGAGACAAGGTATATTCCGGGCCTATATTGAGTTGCTGCACCGCAGGATCATCCTTGGGAAACAACGAGGCGATACCCAGGTAGCCGTTGACCTTACCTTGTTGCAATAGCGGCCAAGCGTCGCTGGGTGCGTTGATCTCTCGAACTATATTGATGTCGTAGAGGCGAGCCAGTTTGGGTATAAACCCAGAAAAGGGCTGTACCACAATATTCAATTCATTGAGATCCAGTTTCTCAATCTCTTTGTGGCCATAGATATTGACCTTCATATTAAAGGTTGATGTGGCCAGAAGGTCGTAGTGTTTACTGAAGAACTTTTCGAAATACTGAGCAATTCGCGCGCAATCCCCATCGAAACTCTGCTTCGACAGAGCGAGTAGTATTTCCGGCTCGGTGAGTGAGGTCATTTGAAACCCGTAGCCGAGTTCGCTGAATGCGCTCCGATACAGCTTCTCTAGGCGAGCAAAATAGCGAGAATCGGCTGCAGCCAAACAGCTAAAATGAATGGTCTTTTTGTCTGATATTGTTTCAGAGGCGGCTGATTTGGCAGGGGCGGGAAGCAGCAGGCAGGCAATAAAGAGCAATTGTGCAATTGCCAAGCATCGCGTTGCGCCGGAAACTCCGCTGCGGTCAATAGGGCGTTGCTTGCTATTCCCGAACTGGATCATCAGGCCTCATTCGATTGCAATAACTTCTATGGCTGCCGGTGACGCAGAGTGAATATAGCGCCAGCGGATATTTAGATTATAGAGGCTAATTCCGTAAATTCTCCTTTGTACCTCTGCTCCGCCATCCTGCTGCCTATGATAGGCCGGTTCAGGTTGTTGCTGCAAAACCTCTGTAATTAATCTTTTGATTTGTGGGTGTTTTTGCTCGGCAAGTGCCGTTGATGCGGCGTTGCTGAAAGTAACATCGCATGGACTGCCAGGAGCCTCAGCGGCAAATCCGGCAGCAGCTTCATCCAAGCTGTCCGCATAGGGCAAATAGGGTTTGATGTCGAGTATCGGTGTGCCGTTCAACAGGTCGCAGCCTTCAACATTGACACACCAGTGTTGGCCTCTTTGGCTGATATCCCGAACCCTGACGACGGACAATCCAATGGGGTTTGGGCGAAACGGACTACGACTGGCAAATACTCCTACTTTCCGATTGCCACCGAGCCGAGGCGGACGAACCATCGGCTTCCAGTCGTCACGCATAGCTTCGTGAAACACGAATACCAACCAAATATGAGAAAAACCATCGAGGCCACGCAATATTTCTTCCCGATTAGCCTTACCTTCCAGGCGAATGCAGCTTTGATCAGCGGTGACCAGACCTGGTTGCCGGGGGATTGAGAATTTCTCCGGGTAGGGAGTTTCGGCGTAGCCAACGGGGTTGAACTCGAAGCTCACAGGGTTTGCTGCTTAAGTTGGGGAGACTGGCCGGGAGCCGCCTCGATCCACCACAGTTTCTCGCCCCAGTCACCAAGCACCATGCGTTCTCCATTACCTGATAGGAGAGTAACCGGGTGCACTGCTGGGCGATGAGTATGACCGTGAATAAGACGTACAGTGCCAAGCTCATTCATGGTGTTTACCACTTCTGATTCAGTGACATCCATAATATCTTCAGCTTTTAGACTACTCATACTCTTGCTCTGCTGGCGCAGGTGTTGCGCGATGGCGCGTCGTTCTGCCAGAGGTTTGGCGAGCAGTTCAGCCTGCCAGGCTTCAGAACGAGCCATCTGTCGAAATGCCATATATTCCTGATCCTGGGTACAGAGGCTATCGCCGTGCATCAGGAGGGTAGGCTCACCGTATAGATCGATCACCGTTGGGTCTTCCAGCAGTGTGGCGCCGCACCGTTCGGCAAAACCTCCACCAATGAGAAAATCTCGATTGCCCACCATAAAATACAAATTACGGCCGCTGTCTGAGAATTGTCGTAACTCTTCGATGATCGACTGAGCATAGGCATCATCGTCATCATCACCGACCCACACCTCAAAGAAGTCGCCCAGAATATAGAGGGAATCACAATCCCTGGCGCGATTGCGAAGGAAGTTGCGAAAAGCGAGTGTGATATCCGGGCGATCGGCGCAAAGGTGTAGATCTGAGATAAACAGTGTTGTCATAGTTTGGGCCGGGCTTTTATAAGTAGTGAGTATCAGTGTCAGGCAGCATCGAAAGCCGAGTAATTAGAGTCCTGATCGTTAAACCGCCTGGCACCTCGATTGTATGCATCAATTGCCTCGTTTAAATAATCGTAGTCGGTATTGGCACGATTGGCGCAGGATTGACTCTGTGCGCTCGATGAAAAGATTGCAAATAATACCAGGCCAAGAGTGAGCAGAGATTTGATAGCCATGAGATCAAGTAATCGTGATAGATAAGTAGAGAGTGCATTGAGCGCAAAGCTTTAGGCAGAAGGCGGGGAAGCAGCCCCGGGAGAGAAGAGCGAGGCTGCCGGTGTTGCTGTATTAGCCTTCCACAGTAACGTTTTCGATAACAATGTTCTCTACCGGCACGTCCTGGTGACCACCGTGAAAACCGGTTTTCACGCCTTTGATCTGACTGACCACGTCCATACCTTCAACCACTTTGCCGAATACGCAGTAGCCCCAGCCTTGCATATCTTTGCTGGTGTGATTCAGGAAGTCATTGTCTTTAACATTGATAAAGAACTGAGCCGTGGCGCTGTGAGGGTCCATGGTGCGAGCCATGGCGATAGTGCCGTTGTCGTTCTTGAGGCCATTATCTGCTTCGTTTTCAATCGCATCGCGAACCTCCTTTTGATCCATGTCTTCGGTGAAACCACCGCCCTGAATCATAAAGTTGTCGATCACGCGATGAAAAATAGTGCCTTTGTAGAAGCCGTCTTCAGCATATTGCTTAAAGTTGGCAGCAGTATTTGGGGCTTTATCAAAGTCCAGCTCGAGTTTAATGTCGCCAAAATTTGTATGCAAAGTAATCATGTTGTCGTCCTTTTGAGGGGATTTTGGAAAACGAAACCTATGGATGGCCTGGTCGGTGCAAAAACAGCCGCAATATGCCAAAGATAGCGCTGTTTAGAGCTCAATGAGGCCGCTATAATACACGATTTCCACTGACACCATATAGACTGCTCCAGCCTCTTTAGAGACCGGACAATTGCGGATTTTCGGATACAAAAAGACCTATGAGTGAAACACCCAGCAAACCTTTGAACTTCCTCCAGCAGATCATTAAGCAGGATCTTGAATCGGGCAAGACGGCCAAGGTCGTCACACGATTTCCGCCGGAGCCTAACGGCTATCTGCACATTGGTCACGCCAAATCCATTTGTCTGAACTTCGGTCTGGCCCAGGAATTCGGCGGAGAGTGCAATTTGCGCTTTGACGACACCAATCCAGCCAAAGAGGATCAGGAGTACGTTGATGCCATTAAGGCGGATGTGGAGTGGCTTGGTTTTCAATGGGCCGGCGATATCCGTTACGCATCGAATTACTTTGATACCTTCTATGAGTGGGCTTTGCACCTGATCAATCAAGGTAAGGCCTATGTGTGCCATCTGTCACCCGAAGAAGCCAAGGAATATCGCGGCTGGGCCACCAAGCCCGGAAAAGAAAGCCCGTACCGCAATCGCAACGTAGAAGAGAATCTGGCCGAATTCGAGAAAATGCGTGCCGGAGAGTACGAAGAGGGCGCCTGCGTTCTACGCGCCAAAATCGATATGGCCAGCTCCAACATGAATTTGCGCGATCCGATTCTGTACAGAATTCGCAAGCAGGCTCACCATCAAACTGGCGACAAGTGGTGTATTTATCCTTCCTACGATTTTGCCCACGGTCAGGAAGACGCAATCGAGGGTGTTTCTCACTCGATTTGCACCCTGGAATTTGCGGACCATAAGCCACTGTACGATTGGTTTATTGAAAATCTGCCAGTACCGGCCAAGCCAACACAGTATGAATTTGCGCGTCTGGAACTGAACTATACCGTCACCTCGAAACGTAAACTCAAGCAGTTGGTCGATGAGGGGCGCGTTGACGGCTGGGATGACCCGCGTATGCCTACCATTTCCGGGATGCGACGCCGCGGCTATGGCGCTGCGGCCATCCGCAACTTCTGCGATATGATTGGCGTAACACGCTCTGGCAGTACCATTGACGTAGGCCAGCTCGAGTATTGCGTGCGCGACAGTCTAAACAATGAAGCACCACGCGCTATGTGTGTAATGGATCCGCTGAAAGTGGTAATTACCAATATGCCGGAAGGCGACACGCAAGATATGGTTCAGCCCGCACATCCGAATCGTCCGGAGATGGGCGAGCGCAAGCTGCCATTTACCCGAGAACTGTATATCGATCGTGCAGACTTTAACGAAGACAACAGCTTGTC
>JALUYN010000676.1 GCA_027012915.1 Cellvibrionaceae bacterium | reverse complement strand
ACCTTTCTGGAAGAACAACAGCGCTGCCTTAGCCAGAGTTTCGGCTTTTGGCGCTTTGCGATCCATACTGTCATCAGAGGTGAAGTGCTGCTCAATAAAGGCGGTGGTTGCTTCGCCATCACCAAACACAGGATGGCGCAGTACGTTCTGCAGGAACAATTTGTTGTTGTTAACGCCCAGCAACTGTGTGTCCTGAACCGCAGACGCCAGTCGACGAATGGCTTCAGTACGGTTGTCACCATAGGCAATCACTTTGGCGATCATGGGGTCGTAGTGAGGGCTGATCTCCTGACCATTTTGAATACCGTGATCCATGCGAATACCATCGCGCTCGGGGATATCCCACAGACGCACAGTACCGGTTTGCGGCATAAAGTTATTGCGCGGGTCTTCAGCGTAGAGACGCACTTCCACTGCGTGGCCAGTCAAAGTGACTTCGCCTTGAGTCAAAGGCAGTGTCTCGCCTGAAGCAACTTTCAGCTGCCATGCCACCAGATCCAGACCAGTGATCAATTCAGTGACCGGGTGCTCTACTTGCAGGCGGGTGTTCATTTCCAGGAAGTAGAAGTTCTTGTCTTTATCGACCAGGAACTCCACGGTACCGGCGCCGCGATAATTACAGGCCTTGGCAGCATTGACTGCTGCTTCGCCCATGCGCGCGCGCAGATCGGGGTCTACAAATGGCGAAGGCGCTTCTTCAACGACCTTTTGGTGACGACGTTGAATGGAGCAGTCTCGCTCACCAAGATACACTGCGTTGCCGTGCTCATCAGCGAACACCTGAATCTCGATATGACGCGGCTCAATTACCGCGCGTTCCAGAATCAACTCGCCACTGCCAAAGGCACTTTCGGCTTCAGAGCGCGCAGTGCGAATTTGCTCTGCCAATTCACTCTCTTCGAACACCAGACGCATACCGCGACCACCACCACCGGCGGATGCTTTAACCATCAACGGGAAACCAATTTCCAGAGCTTTGCTCAGCAGCGTATCGTCGGATTGATCGGCGTCCTGATAGCCCGGGATACAGGGCACACCGGCGTCCAACATGGCGATCTTGGACAAACGCTTGCTACCCATGAGCTCAATGGCTTCGGCGCGCGGTCCAATAAAGACGATACCCGCAGCTTCACAGGTTCTGGAAAAATCAGCGTTTTCCGAAAGGAAACCGTAGCCCGGGTGAATGGCGTCGGCACCGGTTTTCCTGGCGGCGTCGAGAATTTTATCGGCCACCAAATAGGATTCACCTACCGCAGCCGCACCAATGCAAACCGCCTGATCGGCCTCTTGTACATGCAGCGCACCGGCGTCAGCTTCACTGTAAACAGCGACCGTGCGAAAGCCCAGGTTGCGTGCGGTGCGAATAACCCGAACCGCAATTTCACCGCGGTTGGCAATTAATATTTTTGAAATCGTTGTCATAGTTCTATCCAATGATTGCTCGCTTACTGGGCCCAAAAGGGTTTGCGTTTTTCCAGGAATGCCTTGGTGCCCTCTTTACCCTCGTCGCTGTTAAGACAGGAAGCAAAGGTATCGGCAGCGCCATCGAGCATGGCTTCATGCTCAACCACACCCACTTGCAGCATCAGCGTTTTGGTTTTGGCATTGGCTTCGGGTGCACAGCGGCGCACTTTCTTCAGCGCATCATCCAACTGCGCCTGCATGGCTTCAGGACTGTCGGTAACATGGTGAACAATACCCAGATCGCGGGCTGCTTCACCGTTAACGCGCTCGCCTAGCAACGCCAAGCGACGTGCTTGAGTAAGGCCAATACGCGATACCACGAACGGTGCAATCTGTGCCGGCACAATGCCCAGTCCGGTTTCCGGCATCGAGAACATGGCGTTTTTGTCGGCAATAGCAACATCGGAAATACAGGCCAAGCCAAAACCGCCACCCAGTACCGCGCCTTCCAGCAGAGCGATCACCACCTGCGGTGCGCGATTCACTTGCGTGATCATATGGCCAAAATTGCGGTTAAAGTTCCACATGGCTTGCTCGGGGGATTCCTGCTCGGTACCGCTGTTCATATCGGATATGTCACCACCGGAACAGAAGTTGCCCTCGCAACCCTTCAGAACCACAGCGCGAATACTGCGATCATCGGCGATAGCGTCGAACACCGCCATAATTTCGCGAACCAATGCAGAGTTCATGGCATTGCGTTTTTGCGGACGATTCAGCGTAATCGTGAGAACACCATCGCTGCTATCCAAAAGAATCTCTTGTGTTTCTGGCAACATAATGATGTTCTCCTTACAAACGGCCAATGCCAAAGGTATTGGTATTCACCTGGCGCTCGTCACCTTCACGGCAAACACTCAGAACAAACGCCAGTACAGAGCGGGTATCAGCGGGATCAATCATACCGTCGTCCCAAACTCGCGCGGTATTGGCCAGGGCGTTGGACTTGGCTTCCATGGTCTCCACCGTGTCTTTTTCCATGGCGTCAATCATGCCGCGCATTTCGTCGTTCACTTCCATGCCGGAGCGCGCCATCTTGGCTTCAGCAACCTGACGCATAACACTGCCCGCTTGCGCCGGTCCCATAACCGAGACCACACTGCGCGGCCAGGCAAACAGGAAACGTGGCGCCATACCACGACCGGCCATGGCGTAGTTACCTGCACCGTATGAACCGCTGACGATGATGGTAATTTTGGGCACAGTGCAATTAGTCACCGCCTGAATAAACTTGGCACCGTGCTTAATGATGCCCGCCTGCTCGGGTTCAGTACCCACCAGGAAGCCGGTGGTATTGGTCAGGAAAACCAACGGTGTGCCGGACTGCTCGCACAGTTGAATAAACTGCGCCGCCTTGGCCGCACCTTTTGCGGTAATCGGGCTGTTGTTACCAATCACACCGCAAGCTTGACCTTCGATTTCAATATGGCCGCACAGAGTGCCGTTATCGAAATCGCTTTTGAACTCCAGAAAGTCCGAACCATCGGCAACGCGAGCGATAACTTCACGCATATCAAAAGGTGTTTTCGAATCTTCCGGAACCACACCGCGCAACTCTGAAGCAGCGTACAAAGGCTCGTCGTAAGACACTTCAGCGCGCAAGGGCTGTTTCTTGTTCCAGCCCAATTTTTTGGTAACGTCTCGGGCGATACGAATACCATCGGCATCGTTTTCCGCGAGATAGTCATTGGTGCCCGCAACTTCACTGTGCATTTCAGCACCACCCAGCTCTTCGTCGGTGGCGATCTCGCCGGTAGCCGCTTTCAGCAAAGGGGGTCCCGCAAGATACATGGTGGACTGTTTACGAACCAGGATCAGGTAATCAGACAGCGTTGGCTGGTAGGCACCACCGGCGGTAGCACTGCCGTGGACCACGGTAATTTGCGGAATACCCGCAGCCGACAGACGACACTGACGCGCAAACATTTCACCGGATTCACCGAAAGTATCACCTACCAATTTCAAGTTACCGCCGCCACTCTGGGACAGGTTCACCATTGGCAATTTGTTTTCCATGGCGATGTCCATCACGCGGTTGCGCTTCTTGCCACCAGTCGGGCCGATACTGCCGCCTTTGGTGAGATAATCGTCCACAGCAACGACACAACGCACACCACCGATGTAGCCAATGCCGGCAATATAGCTGCCGCCAGCGGCGGAGCCATCGGTGTCTTCGTCCTGCATATAGCCACACAGGGTAGACAGTTCCAAAAACGGTGCGCCAGCATCCAGCAACAGCGCCAGACGCTCACGCGGTGAGAGCAAACCTTTCTTGGCATAGCGAGGTGCTTTTGCCTGAGCCGCTTCGAGAACACGACGCTCGATACCGCGAAATTCATCTACCGCGGCGGTCATCACCTTGAGGTTGTTTTGGTACGCTTCAGACTGCGTATCCAGTTGTGTTTCAATAACTGCCATAACCTAATCCTGCTAAATTTTGTTGATCAATTAACCGCGCGGCAAGGTACCCATCTTTTTACAGATAATGCCCAGCATGACTTCGTCGGCACCGCCGCCGATAGAACACAAACGCTGGTCTCGGTAGGCGCGGGAAACCGGGTTGTCCCACATAAAGCCCATACCACCCCAGTACTGCAGACACGAATCGGTCACTTCACGGACCAAGCGACCTGCTTTCAATTTCGCCATAGAAGCTTTCAGAGTTACATCGACGCCATTGATGTAGCCGTCTACCGCGTCATAGGTGAGCGCACGCAAAGCTTCTACTTCGGTTTGCAGTTCCGCCAAACGGAAGTGAATGACCTGCTGATCCAGCAGCGGCTTGCCAAACGCCTGGCGCTCGCGGGTGTATTCAATGGTGGTGTTAATGCAGTGCTCCATGGCTTTAAGCGCGCCAGCGGCGCAGTACAAACGCTCTTCCTGGAACTGCATCATTTGATAGGTAAAGCCCATGCCCTCTTCACCGATCAGGTTCTTTTGAGGTACGCGCACATTGTCGAAGAAAATCTGCGCGGTATCCGATGAACGCATACCCAGCTTGTCCAGCTTCTCAGAGAAAGACACGCCTGGCGTGTTAGTAGGCACCACGATCAGAGATTTACACATGTGTGGATTGTCACCGCCGGTGTTGGCCAGCAAACACAGGTAGTCGGCCTGGGTGGCGTTGGTGATCCACATCTTGGTGCCGTTGATAACATAGTCATCACCGTCTTTGACTGCGGTGGTTTTGATGTTGGCCACATCGGAACCTGCGTGGGGTTCACTCACAGCGATGGAGCACACTGCTTCACCGGCAACAGCTTTTGTCAAAAATTCTTCTTTGATGTAATCGCTACCGAACTTGGCCATGGCCGGTGTCGCCATATCCGTTTGCACACCGATCGCCATGGAAACACCGCCGCTGGCGATACGTCCCAGTTCTTCGGAGAATACGATCTGGTAGCTGTAGTCGAGACCCATACCACCGTACTCGGTGGGCTTGGCAATACCCAGCAATCCCAAATCGCCCATTTTCTTGAACAGATCGTGAGCAGGGAAAATACCTTCTTGCTCCCACTGGTCGCAGTAGGGATTGATTTCCTTATCGATAAACTGGGCGATGGTATTACGTATTGCTTCGTGCTCTTCGGTAAATTTCATTGTTTCTCTCTTGGAATTTTTTCGAATATTTTTAATTTCTTTTTTGTATAGGTGCTCTAACGTTTATTTAAAAACGCTGCCTTCTTCACCAATAACAACGACCTTCTGGAATGCAGGACGGGCGCGCATACGATTCAGATAGTCGCGTACCTGTGGCTCGTAGGGCTGATCCAACTTTAGAATTTCACCCAGGTGCAGCGCGTAGGCGATGGCGATATCGGCGATGGTGAACTTGTCGCCCACCAGGTATTCGCGACCGCCTTCCAGGTGTGCATTCAACTTGCGCAGACGCGCGTGGAACCACTTGGCGTAATCGGTTGCGGCATCACGCAGGCCGCGCTCAGCGGGTTCCTGAATGGCGTATCGAATAAATACTGTTTGCGGGAAGGTCAGAGTGGCA
>JALUYN010000675.1 GCA_027012915.1 Cellvibrionaceae bacterium | reverse complement strand
CGGGGTATTGGTGCCCTGCTTGTTGGAATTCACATCGGCGATCATCTGACCCATACCGGCGATATTGCCGTGGCTCAAGCTGGCCACTTTAGGACGTCCGGTGGTGCCACCAGTGTGCATATATGCGGCTGGAGTTTCAGCAGTCACCGAGCGCTCGAAATTCAACTTCTCAGGGGACTGAGCATCAATAGCGGCGCTGTAGTCCACCACCTGAACATCACAACCGATATCCGCAGGACACTCCTCGGTTATGCCTGGAATGGAAATAACCACCAGATACTTCAACGACTTACAGGCCTTCGCCAGTGCGACCGACTTCTGCCACAGCTCCTCATTGCCGGCAATCGGCGCCATAACCACCAGAGCCCGAGCAGTGGTTGCCGCCATAATTTCGGACAGATGTTCGACACTCAGCAAGGGGTTCAAAGGATTGATAACACCCAGCGCCTGCACGCCCCAGATGGTGTAGAACGTTTGAGGAATGGTGGGCAACATCATCGCCACGGTATCACCTGGAGCTACACCCGAGTCATGCAGTAAATTCGCGGTTTGGATCAGTCGTCCGGCCAATTGCTGATAAGTAACGGGGAGCGCGGGCTCATCCTTGGCCGCTGTTGGCAAGAATTCCAGGGCGGTCTTGTCGGCGTGACGACGACAGGCTTCCATCATCACATCAAACGAATTGATGAGCGGGTAGCGTTCGAGACGATCCTGCTTTTCAAATTCCTGAATATTCTCTGCGCTGTGCAAATCGTAAGCTTTGATATCGGTCGTCATAGTCTGTACATCCTGACTTATTGTTATGAGTATTTCTGTACTGCTCTCTGCGGTGAGAACCCGGTGAGGCAATTAGGTTCCCAGGATAGTCTCGCGGTATTCTTTGGGGGGAAGCCCGGTCCAGCTTTTGAAGGCTTTGGAAAAATTTGAAGAGTTGGCGTATCCCAGTCGAACGGCTATTTCAGCAACTTTCAGATTGGTCTTTTCAAGAAATTCTATGGCGTGCTCTTTTCTTACATCGTCGGCAATATTCTTGTAGCTCAAGCCGAAACTGCTGAGGCGACGCACAAAGGTTCTGGGGGAAATATAAAACTCTCTCGCGGCCACTGTTGCCGACATACGACTGCTCAGATCCGAATTCACAACTTCTTTTACTGCATCGACCAATGCCGACTTCTCAACATCTACGACGCGAAATACTTTGCGATCAGATACTGTTCTCAATGAACCAACAGGGGGCATAACGGGTTCTCTCTGCTCTCGTTATCTTTATTGTTATCACTTTCTGTTTACCATGGGCTGGTCATTGGCCCGCAAAGTTAGCGATAGCTCTCGAACGCCGCCACATAAAACCCGGTTACGGTTACTTGCAGAGCTCTGTGCTTCTGTCTATACGTACCGGAGAAAATAATTTACTCTGCTGTGAATAATTAAAATAATTTATTTTTTTTATACTTACTCATAAGCCAGCATGATAAGACTGGTAATAATAAGAGAGAGTCCGCAAGTGAATCTGAACAAGATTGATTTGAATTTGTTTGTGGCGTTTGAGGCAATATATTCTGAAGATAACTTGAGCCAGGCAGCGGAGCGTTTGTCTCTGTCTCAGCCAGCAGTCAGTAATATCCTCAACCGTCTGCGAGAAACCACTGGCGATCCACTGTTTGTGCGATCAGGGCGCGGCATGATCGCAACCCCGGCAGCTCACGAACTGATTAATCCCGTGCGCCAGGCGCTGAAGCTGCTCGAGAACAGCCTGCAACAAATCAATGAATTCGATCCGTCGACCTCGGAAAAATCCTTCCGCATTGGCTCCCACCTCTACCCCGACACCTTACTGTTACCCATTCTTGCACGCCGACTGCAGGAAGTAGCCCCCAATATTGATGTGGAATTGTTCTATCTGAAGCGCGAAGAAGCCGAGAAGCAGTTGATGATCGGCAAGATAGATTTCTACATCGACTCACCCAAAATCAACTCACACTCGCTCAACAACCAGCGCATCTATTCCGACCACTACGTATGTCTGTTGCGCGAAGAGCACCCGCTGGCGTCAAAGCCACTGTCCATGGAGGACTATCTCAACTTGTCGCATGTTCTGCTGACTCTGAGCGAAGAGAGCCTGGGACTATTGGATACCTGCCTGGCAAAAATAGGGAAACAACGTCGAATCGTCCTGCGCACCCGCCAGCATGAAGCTATTGCACAAACCATCCGCGAATCAAATTACTCCTCCACCATGCCCGCGCGAATGTCCAAGCATCCTGGACTGGTGCAAAAAGAACTGCCCTTTGAAGTACCCCGCATCGATGTTCGACTCTACTGGAACAGAAACTCAGACAGCGACAAAGCCAGCCAATGGTTTCGCGATATGATTATGTGGGACACTCGCAAAGCCAAAGACATATCGCTGGTTTCTTAAGGAACCTCTGATCAATAGTGAGACAAGCCAGCCTGCAGGTATTCGATAAGGCGCTCAGACGCGGCATTGCGACCGCCCAGGGCCACATCGAGACTGATGCCGATACTGCCCAACTCGGGCAGTTCGGTTCCAGTTTTAAGAATCTTCAATCCGGAGGGTACCGTGCTGCGAGCCAGCACCGTGACCCCCAAGCCTTCATCAATGGCCGAGGCAATACCCGTCAGATCAGGAATGGTGTAAACAATGTGCCAGGGCTGACCGGTGACCTGCAATCTTGAAGTCGCACGGCTCCGGTAGATACAACCCTCTGGTGCAGCAACCAGGGATATGGGCCGCTCCTGATTCAGAACGGTATTGCGACTTCCCACCCAAACCAACTCATCCATCTTGATCAGTGACGCGTTGCCCACGTTGGGTTCATCGTGCAGCTTCAAGATCAAATCGTAACGGTTGCGCTTGAGATCCTGAGACAGATTGCGGCTCAGATCACTGAAGACCTCGAGCGTAACATTGGGGTACGTATTACAGAATCGACTCACAATCCTTGGCAGCAAAGTAAGTGCAAACTCACTTGGAATGCCAAGCTTTATCGAACCAGACACTTCATTGGTATCAAAGCTCGCCACCGCCTCGTCATTGAGCGCAAGTATTTTTTTAGCGTACTCCAGCAATCGGCTACCGGCATCGGTCAAGCCGATCCGCGGGCCATCGCGTACCAATAGCGGCTTTTGCAACTGCTCTTCAAGGCGCTTAATCTGCAAACTGATAGCCGGCTGTGAACGCCCTAAAATCTCGCCAGCCTGAGTAAAGCCACCCACTTCAACGATGGTGACAAAGGCCCTCAACACATCCATAGGCAGATTTTTCATAGCACACAACCAATCCAGCCAGACATTTAAAATAGTAATAGATACATTATTACTATTAATTTAAAAAATCCAAGACCAGAACCTAAGATACGGTCAATCGTCGTTCATCAAACAATTGCCTAACAAGCCAATCTGCCCCCATGGAACAGTTCAGCATCGCAACCGTCGCTTCCTGCCCAAGTCACGTCGTAAATATTCCCACCCGTGAACTGCGCTCATTCCATATGGACGGCCAAGTGTTCATCGACACCATTAAGCGTGAACTGCACGAGCTGGCACCACAGATTCCTTCCGCCGAGCAAATGGCCGACCGTCTGTTTATCTCATCACGCACCTTCAGTCGTCGTTTGAGCAACGCGGGACAAGACTACCGCTCCATTGTGTCGGAAGTGCGGCGTTCAGTTGCCATTGAGCAACTGACGAGCTCCGGTGAAAAAATCTCAGTGATCGCTAAGCATTTGGGTTATGCCGACACTTCCAACTTCACCAAAGCCTTCAAAATCTGGACAGGCCTGTCACCCAAGAATTACCGCAAGGTCTATAAAAACTAGGGCTTTCCCTCTTTACTCACAGAAATTATCTATTCTTTACAGGCTTGACTGTGGTTGGCACAGCCTCGCCTGAGTAGTATCGCCTGTCTAAAAACAACCATTTTACGGGTCAATTCTCAGGGCATCAGAATGATAACTTTCGAACTCAATGGCGAATCCGTTTCCACGGATGTGGCGCCTGACACCCCATTACTGTGGGTTATTCGCGATCACTTCAAACTCAAGGGCTCCAAATTCGGCTGCGGAATGGGCTTGTGCGGTGCTTGCACCATGCACCTCAATGGCGAAGCCACGCGCACCTGCATTCTTCCAGTGGCAGCCGTGACCGGCCAGAAAATCACCACGATCGAAGGCCTCAGCCCGGAAGGTGTATTGCACAAGGTACAGCAAGCCTGGATTGACAATAATGTCCCTCAGTGCGGTTACTGCCAATCGGGACAAATCATGTCCGCCAGTGCTCTTCTCGCCAAGAACAGCAACCCCAGCGACAGCCAGATTGACCAGGCGATGCAAGGCAACATCTGTCGCTGCGGTACCTATCCCAGAATCAAGAGCGCCATCAAACAGGCCGCCGCCGAGATTCAGAATAACGTGGGTTACTACACTCCCGCCCGGGAAACCACTCCTGCCCAGAAACGCAGCGCGGTAGAGGGACAGGCATGAGCAAGTTAACCACCAATCGACGCGGTTTTCTGAAAATGGCCTCAGCTGCCGGTGGCGGTCTGATCATAGCGGTACCACTGTCCGGCTGCACATCGCCGCAAATCGTTCGCAGCCACGAAGAGGGCGAGTACCAGCACAGCGCCTTGCTGCAAATTACGCCCAGCAACGCCATTCATTTCTATGTGCCCCGCTCGGAAATGGGGCAGGGCGTATACCACGGCTTGACCACCCTCATTGCCGAGGAACTGAATACGCCCCCGGAAATGATCACAGTGCATCACGCCCCACCCGGCAGCGAGTTCAACAATCCCGATTACGGTATACAAGTCACCGGGGGCAGCAGTAGTATCAAAGCTCACTACCAGCCCTTGAGACAGGCTGCCGCCGATGCCGGCGCCGCCATTCTGAACGCTGCCAGCCACGCCCTTGGGGTCCCGATGGATGCCCTGTCTTTAAGAGATGCTGAGGTGGTATCCAGCAGTGGTACTACGCCATTTGGCGACTACGCCGAGCTGGCGAGCCAACTGAAAGCCCCTGCGGGAGTCGCCCTCAAGTCCGAAGACAGCTTCCGTTTTATTGGCAAGCAAGGCAAACGCATCGACGGCGCGGCCAAATCTACCGGCACCGCTGAGTTTGGAATTGATGTGGACTTCCCGGGCCTGAAGCGCGCGGCCATTAAGATCTGCCCGGTACATCAAGGTACGGTAAAGTCCTTCGACGACAGTCAGGCCATGGCCATGCCCGGCGTCATCAAAACCGTTAATATCGGCTCCGGCGTTGCGGTGATTGCAGAATCCTACTGGGAGGCTCGCCAAGCCGTCGACAAGCTGAAGATTGAATGGACTTTGCCGGAACTGGCCAACTACTCCAGCGACAGTATCAAGACCAAGCTGGAACAACTGATCGATTCCGAAGAAGGCGACAGGGCACACAAAGACGGAGCCGGCCACGCAGGTCTGGCCGGAGCTGCGCAG
>JALUYN010000674.1 GCA_027012915.1 Cellvibrionaceae bacterium | reverse complement strand
CCGGAATTTGGTGGCATGGGTATGCCCAAGACCCTGACTGCTCAGGTGGAAGAAATGCTGCAGGCAGCCAGTATGTCCTTCGGTCTGGCGCCGATGCTCACTGCTGGTGCTTGTCTTTCAATCAATGCTCACGGCTCTCAGGAATTGAAAGAGAAATATCTGCCTAATATGTACTCCGGTGTTTGGTCCGGCGCTATGGATCTGACCGAGCCTCATGCCGGTACCGACCTGGGAATCATTCGCTCCAAAGCAGTAGAAAATGGCGATGGCTCTTATTCTATTACGGGTACCAAGATCTTTATCACTTGGGGTGAGCACGACATGGCTGAAAACATCATTCACTTGGTGTTGGCCAAATTGCCAGATGCGCCTGCAGGTCCCAAGGGTATTTCCCTGTTTCTGGTACCGAAGTTTATGGTTAATGACGACGGCTCTCTGGGTGAACGCAACAGCTTCAGCTGCGGTTCCATCGAGAAGAAAATGGGTATTAAGGGGTCGGCTACCTGTGTGATGAACTTTGATGGCGCTAAGGGTTGGCTTGTTGGAGAAGTTAACCAAGGTCTGGCCTGTATGTTCACTATGATGAACTACGAGCGTTTGGTGGTTGGTATTCAGGCGCTGGGTGCTGCGGACATGTCCTATCAAAATGCAGTGGAATACGCCCGTGACCGTATCCAGAGCCGTAGTCCTGAAGGTCCAAAGAATCCGGAAAAAGCTGCCGACCCGATTATTGTGCACCCCGATGTGCGCCGTATGCTGCTGAGCATGCGCTCTATCACTGAAGGTTCACGTGCTTTCTCAACCTACGTAGGTCAATGGCTGGATATTTCCAAGTACAGCGACAATGATGAGGACAAAAAGAAAGCAGAGGCAATGGTTGCTCTGCTGACTCCTGTCGCCAAAGCGTTTATGTCCGACAAGGCTCTGGAAACGACTGTTATGGGGCAGCAGGTATTCGGTGGTCACGGGTTTATCCGTGAATGGGGCCAAGAGCAGCTGGTGCGCGATACCCGCATTACTCAGATTTACGAGGGTGCCAACGGTATTCAGGCGATGGATCTGATGGGGCGTAAAGTAGCTGCCAATGGCGGTGCTTTCCTAGAAGTTTTTGCCGCTGATGTTCAAGCGTTCATTGATGAGTCCGCCGGTGTTGAAGGCATGGCTGAGTTTATCGAACCGCTGAAGGCAGAAATGGCTAACTTGAAGGACGTGACCGCAACCGTTCTGGAGCAGGTGAAGACTTCACCTAATGCCATTGGCGCAGCGGCGAATGACTACTTGCACCTGTTCGGTTTTACCGCTTACGCGTACATGTGGGCGAAGATGGCCAAGGTGGCATTGGCAAATAAAGATGGCGGTGAAGCGGAGTTCTATAACACCAAGCTTGCCGTAGCGCGTTTCTTCTTCCAGCGTGAACTGCCTGCGACTCGTTCCCTGTCTGCCAGCATCGCCGCAGGCGCTGATTGCATGATGGAGCTGGATGCCGAACTTTTCTAAGTTCTTGCTTCCACTTGTAGTGCGTGTTTGTTGCGCTACCATTAAAGGCCTCGACGTGTCACTGCGTCGAGGCCTTTTTCGTTATGCGGTTCCGGGAGTGAAGATGACTGAAGCCAGATTGTCAAAAGAAGACCAGGCGCGGGTGGACAAGTACCTGGAAAGCGGAGGGCGGCAGCAGGAAAGGGGTGAATTCCGCCCGTGGCGGCTACTGCTGGTCATTTGGTTTGTGATGCTGTTGTTAAGCGGTGCCAGTTACTGGATTGCTAGTTCTCACGGGGTGCTCTGAACAACACGCGCCATTATCAGCAGCCTCTATTTTTTGTTGGTAGCGTAGCTTCGAGCCCAGCCTGGGAATTCACTGGCGGGCATGGGTTTGGCGATAAAGTAGCCCTGCACGCTTTCGCAGCCCAGTTGGGTAATCAAATCCCAGTCTTCCTGATTTTCGACGCCTTCAGCGACGCAGTCGATATTCAATTTCTTTGCCAGTGCAATGCTGGATTCAAGAATAGCTCGGCTGGCTTTGTTGCCAGAAGCCTGGTGGACAAAAGATCGATCTATTTTTAACTCAGTGAAAGGGATTTGCCGCAGTTGCTCCATGGATGAGAAGCCGGTGCCAAAGTCGTCGATTGATAAGCCAAAGCCTTTGAGGCGCATGCGGGTCAGAATGTCCAGAGTGACGCTCATGTCGTCGGCCAAGGTGCTTTCCGTGACTTCCAGCACGACGTGCCTGGGTTCTACTCCCGATGAGGCGAGTGTTTCGCAGAGTACTTCAGGCAGTTCCAGAGAGCTGAGAATCTGCGCCGAAAAGTTGATGGACACGGTAATGTCAAAGCCCATGCTACGCAGTCGGGCAGCTTCGGTAATGCTCTTTTGAAACACCAGATCGGTAATTTCCTGAATCATATTGTACTTTTCAGCAATGCCGATAAAGACGCCGGGCGGTATCCAGCCTTTCTCTGGATGGTTCCAGCGGGCAAGCGCTTCGAGCCCAATAATCTGGCCGTCGCTAACGCTGATCTGAGGTTGAAAGAACACCGTGAGATCTTCGTTAATGATGGCGCTTTGCAATTCGTCGGCGAATACCATGGCACCAGGGCCATCCGGTGTTTCCCGCTGTACCGGGTTGTAGTCACGTAGCAGCTTTTCCAAATCTGCCTTGCGCACTGGCTTGTGCAGCGCGCCGAGGATAGAGAGGTGTTGTTGTTCTGCCAAAGTGGTGACGGAATCTAACAATCGGGGGTCCTCCCCGCTGACCAGTATTACGCTGAACGACATTCCCAGGCTGCCAAAGTGGCGCAGCAGTTGTATGCCGTCCATTTCGGGCATATTCAGATCGCTGATCACCACGTCAATGTGGTTGTTGCGGTTGGCGATGTATTTCAATGCGTCTTGAGCGTTGTCCGTCTGGATGATGGAGGTCAGTCCCATGGACTCCAGCATCTTGCTCAAGGTTTTTAGCATGAAGTGATCGTCATCTACTATGAGGCAAGATATGTCGGATAATTGATCCACTGGAGGCCGTTCGCTTATAAAAAATTTACAGGTACTAATATTATGGCTATTGTTTGCCTGATCGCAAATGAAAAAGGCCGCTTTATAAAAAATGCCGCCGAGTGCGGTTACCCCCCCCCCTCAATGAAGGATTTTAGTGAGGATATTACCCTTGGATACTCCTTTGGATTTGTCGGTACTGGAATCGATGTTTGGCGATGACGAGGAGTTGCGCACGGCGATTCTTGAAGAGTTTGCCTCGAGTGCCACACCCTATATGGCGGAGTTGGACGCGGCCTTGGCAAACCGGTCCGCTGAAGGTGTGCGATCGTTAGCGCACAAGTTGAAGTCCTCCTCGCGCACTGTGGGAGCGTCTCAGCTAGGGGATGTTTGTGAGCTGTTGGAACGCTCCGCTCCAGATCAGGATTGGGACAGCATTACTGCACAGGAGCAGCAGTTGAAAGATCAACTCGAGCGAGTGCTGGAGTATATTCGCGGGATATCTGACTGAAACGTCTGGATTTTATTTTTTATCTGTCCAAACCCAGCGCAGTGGTTCACCAAAATCGTCTACCACTAGCTGCTTCTTCTCCGTGCGGCGCCGATTGGTCTTGGGAGTTTTCTTGGTGCGGCTTTTCTTGCGTTCCTCTATTGTTTGAACCACCTCGTTAACCAGTGTCCGGGTCTGATCACCCTGTTCTACAAAAGGCGCTCTGGGCAAGGGCTTACTGGCATCTCGGCCCGACTCGCCCAGCTCATGGCGCGTCACATCTCCCCCTCGCTCCAGATACTGGGAGATCTGCTGGTTCAGTTCGTCGCGCAGTTGTTGTTTAGATTTGACCGGTTTCATAAGAGGGTGTGAGCACTGTGTTGGTCGCTCATTATGGCAGCAAATGGGCACAGTAAAAATACGTCAGTTGCTGACCGTCACGTGATGCTTTGGTGTGACAATTGGTTTAAGGTACGCCGTCTTTTCACTTTCAGGTTTGGAATACTAGTGCGCTTCGTCGACAGAAAAATACTCAGAGAGCTGGCTGCTTTGGCCGTGCCCATGGTGATTTCCCAGGGGGCTTTTGCCTTGATGATTTTCTGTGATCGCCTGTTTCTGTCCATGGTTAGTCCGCTGCATATGGCGGCGGGGTTAGGTGGCGGTGTCGCTAGCTTCTTCTGCTTGTCATTGTTTATGGGAACGTTGGCCTACTCCAATGCCTTGGTAGCTCAGTATTATGGCTCGGGGGAGCTTCACAAGTGCGCACGGGTTCTGACTCAAAGCCTGATTCTCAGCGTGGGGTTCGCTCCTCTCTTGCTCATCCTGGGGATTGTTGTCAGTTTTCTGTTTGAGGTGATGGGGCATGCCCCTGAGCAAGTGCAGTTGGAGAGAGATTACTTTTTTGTATTGATCGGCGGTGCAGTGCTGACACTGTTTAAAGTGTCACTGGCGTCGTTTTTTACCGGTACCGGTAAAACCAAGGTGGTGATGTTTGCCGATGTGGTGGGTGTCGCATTAAACGTACCTTTGACCTACGGACTTATATTCGGTGCCTGGGGTATGCCTGAATTGGGTATTGTTGGCGCTGGTATCGGCACCATTATCGGCAATTGCATCAGCCTGGTTATTCTGTTGCTGTTTTATTTCTATCGGTCACATCGGCAGCAGTATCATATCTCCGAGGCCTGGCACTTCGATAGGGGGATTACCCGCCGCTACTTAAAGCTGGGAGTACCTTCCGGTTTTGAAATGTTTTTGAATGTGGCAGCGTTCAATTTGTTCTTATTGATGTTTCAGTCTTACGGGGTTGCAGAGGCGGCATCAGCGGCCATTGTGCTGAACTGGGATATCATGGCGTTTATTCCGATGCTGGGCTTGAATGCGGCTGTAGTCAGTTTGGTGGGGCGCAATGTCGGAGCTGCTGATATGGCACGTGTGGGGCAAGTGATTCGCTCGGGATTTGTGTTGGGGCTGGGGTATACTTCCGTGGTTGCCGTGCTATTTCTGGTGCTGCGTGGTCCACTGGTTGAAGTTTTCCTTAATGGTGAGCCAATTGATGCCGAGATTCGTCAGCTGTCGATGTTTATGATGCTGGGTATGGCCAGCTATGTGGTAGCCGATGGCACTATACAAGTGGCGGGTGGCAGTCTGCGCGGTGCCGGTGATACTGTTTGGTTGATGAAAACATCGATCACTTTGCACTGGCTGATGTTGTTGGCGCAGATCGTCGTTATCAAAGTACTGGAGCTGGGGCCGGGAGCTTCCTGGGTAGTGTTTGTTTTGATGATCCTGGCTCTTGCGGGGAGCTACGTCTGGCGTCTGATGAGTGGAGGTTGGCGAACTCGGGCGATATCAATTGCCAGTGGCTCCGTCTAACGGGTAGGCGGTTGTCAGGCTAGGGCCTGTTAACACTAATTCTGATACTTCTGCTGGAGACTATTTTTGTTCCCAGTCAGGCGGAATGAGCGCCATTTAGTCATTCTAAATAAGCGAATTCCAACGCAGCTG
>JALUYN010000673.1 GCA_027012915.1 Cellvibrionaceae bacterium | reverse complement strand
ATACGGGGCATGAGCTTTATGCCCAGCAAGTACGCCAGGCCAAAGACGGGTGTGGATTGCGCCTGTGTATCGCCGTGAACGGTGTCCGGATTAAAATCAGATTCATCGTTGAGTAGGCCGTCCAAGATATAAATCGCCTCGTAGACACCGCAGGGAATAAACCGGCTGAACAATGCAATATAGGTGTCCGAGACGTGGTAATAGGCAATGCCGCCATAGCTGCCATACCGAATATGGTATTCAGATAGCAAATTATCTTCGTAGAGATCCCAAAGCTTTCCATCAGCGGACACACTGCTGCCTGATCCCCAACACTCAATGAGCCGGTATTTCGTATACTCGCTATTGATCTTCGCAATAGCTTTATCGAGACGCGCTTCCGTCGTGCGTTTTAAGTTAAGCCAGGCGACTTGCTTGCGAGAAACGCCCTGCACAGATCGCACGGTTTCGGTGGGACCAATGTTGGTACCGTAACAAAACACGGTCAGGACAAAACGTAACTCCGGGTCGCTGATACGTGATTCGAAGCCCGACAACGGGCCAAAATGTTTATTCAGGTTCAGCCACTTTTCGACATTGATAATCACATCAAGCAGGTTGATTTTGTCCAACCGATCGCGCAAAAGCGCTCCAATTTCTTCGACTTCAGGTAAGGGTTGATCAGGCTTTGGTTTACCGATAATCAGATTCCCGTTTTCAATACGAACCAGTTCGTCCTCCGGGAATTGGCTGTCAGCTTTCCGGCAGCTCGTTTCCATGGACTCCTTCAGCGTTGTTGTAAATTCTGTATCACCGGCGACGAGCCCTACCTCCTCGCAATAGGTAGGCAACTGCGCTTCGTATTCTTCCCAGGTGATCATCTGCTCCCGGTAATCATCGAAGGTTTCACTGTAGGGAATGAACAAGTCACCGGTACTTAGTTCTTCAGCGATCCGTTCAAACACACACAGCTCAAAACAGGTTTTATTAACCTCCGACACCTGTGCTGATTTGGTTGATTTTCCCGTGACTAATTTCCACCAGCTTTCGCGAATCCAGCGAATATTAATGACATTTCTGGAAGAGGGATCGTTCGGATCGCTTTGAATTGACAGGAACTCCGTGCGACGCTTTTTGTGCGTCAAAATAAACTGGAACGCATTGAGCAAGTCCTTGTCTTCCGTGGCCGATGCCAGGTTGAGTATTTCAATCGTACGAAACAAGGTGGATCGTTGCTTTTTATAGAGTCGAACCATAAACGGCAAATAGTTGTTGCCTGCGAATGCCATATATTGTTCGCACATTTGCATTAGCTGATCACTGTTCTTTCCCAGTATCGGATCAAAAGCTGCCACCGAATCGGGTTTATCAAGATACACCTTGACCGTCCCAGACAACACAGAAATCAAATGATCGGTTTGCTTTTGATGGTCTGCAAGGTACTTCTCCAACAGCTTCTGCGCCGAGCGATCCATTTTTAACAACATCTTGATAAAAATATCGGCGGCGTTATCCAGTGTTTGTGCGTATTGGTGCCGGATTAAAACGATGACGAGTGCGAGTCGCTTGTTCAGCTTTAGTTTCATCAATTCGGCGTAATCCAGGGCCTTGGCCTCGTTGATAAACTGCTGGTGTTTAACTGGCGGCAACCCCAAATCCGTGGGCAAAAGTGTTTGCAGGGATGTAAGCCATTCCAGGTATTGGATGTACGCATGGATATTGCGAGGGGTCGGGCGTTTGGGTTCATTTTTCAGCGTGCTCCAACCAAAACCATTCAGTCCTGTGCTAGATCGAAGAATATCGTTGATGCATTGGCGACTTTCAGACTCTAAAAAGCCACACAATTGATCGTAATACCGAGTGTTGACTTCGGCCCTGGCCGCCTGACATATCCGCTCAAGTACACTGAACGCCGGTAACTCGTATCGCTCTTTGACCAAATATTCCAACGTGACATTGATGATATCCGGTAATGCTTCTTTGGTAGTCGCTGCCTCAAGTGCCCAAATCTGTGCCAATTCAGAGGTCTTGGCCGCATCGTAGGCTTTTATATTAAGATGGCGCCGAATCAGCTTTACGTGACGATCCTTCGCGCCCGATGTGTAATAGGTTTGGAGATCCTTCAGTGTCACCCGCGAACGGCACTGATTTTTAATGTGCGTGATGATCACCTTTGGTATTTCACCCAGGTTTACGAACCGGCCCAATCGCTGCGTGATTTTTAGCTGAATCAGGAGCCCCAAAAAGGATGCGCTGGTTCGTTTACAGTGACGCAGTGCAAACTTCTGATCTTCCGGCGTAGGTGTATAGACATCCCCTAACTCATCTTCGGTGATATCAGATTTAATTCGTGGATAAGCTGTCTGATAGATAGCGGCCATCGACTTAAATTTTCTCTGATAGATGCATTATTGTGTAAAAGCATCGCGTTATAGTTATCAGGTTTCTAGTCGTCATTTGGATATGCCTAGATTAGTCGCAAGTGGCTTTCATTGCTTTATTCCTTGTGATGGCCTGCCATTACGTCGCCTGAATTGAGATGCCAAGCATTTTGAACAATCGCAAACAACAGTAATACCAACGCCAACAGCAACAGTTCGGTTTGATACACATTGACCGCATACTGAATTTTGAGACCCATACCAGAAACAGCGGAAGGAAACAAAATGGCGATAAAACTTAAGATGGTCGGCAGCAGCGGGGTACAACACAACAGGGGGCTTACAATCCCGATAACTATGCCGCCCGCCGCTGGTGCCGTTCTGCAATGGGTCTTCTTGCGTATCAGTTGAACCCATAAATTGATGAGAACGCTCTCCAGCGTTGCGAACAAAAACGCAAATAGCGCGATTCTCAGATTAAGATGTGCAAAAGAACGCAAGCCAATATCGGAACCCAGTTCATGCGCTGGCAGGACAACCAAGTGGACGACCAGCACCAGACTAAAGAGGATCGCGGTACGCCGTTTTGAGTGAGAATCCTGAACCGGCGATTGAAATGCATACACTACAAGTGACCAGAGGCGTTTTATAGAGTTTGTAGCGCGCTTCACTATCGCATTCATTCTTCTTTGCCGTTTGTCGCAACTTTGTAAGTTCCCCAGAACATCTCCGGTAACACGCAAACCAGTGGTGTACCGATCAGTAAAAAGAGTCCTAATCCGTTAAAGGTGAGCCATTGTATCCACTGCATCCCAATGCCTAATGCCAACATGGCGGAACCCAGAAAAAATGGCCCGCTGAAAAAACAATGCATTCGCCCACATTGACGCGCATTTCTTAAACAGGCATATCCCATCCAACTTAAAGCGATCGCCCAGATACTGCCGGTCATCCACGGTGCAAGTTGCATCATGCCGGTAATCACTATGAGTATCGCTGGCAATACCCAGGTGAGAATAAATCGGCCTTTATTGGCTACCCAGTCGTGGGGGCCGGTTTCACATTTTTCTGACATCGTATACTCCTTTGTTATGGCGATCAGGCCAGTTGGCGCAGCTCCGACAGCTGTGAATCCAATGCCTGCAAGTAAGCCTGGCGTTCATCAATTTTGGTTTGCAGTTCGCGCATGGCGGCTTCACAGGCTTGCTGGTCGCCTTCGTTGATGGCGTAGAGCAAGGGTTTTATATCCAGGATCAGCAGGCCCGCCGCACGCGCTGCGCGAATGAAGCGCAGCCGGTTTAAAGCGCATTGATTGTATAAACCGAAACCACCCGCGGAATGCTCTGGGCAAAGTACCAAATTTTCCAAGACGTAATTCCTGACGGTATGCACTGTGGTTTGCGCGGCTTTCGCCAGTTGCGAGATCGTCAGGGGAAATTCGAGTGCCTGCCCATCGGCATCCATGAATGCCGCAAAGTCGGGGATCACCTCAAAGTATCGTGACACATCTTTTGACACGGCGGCTTTTGACATGGGTTTGTCTCCGTTCGTTTCAAACACTGCGGCCTGGCCACAACGCTTCAGTCGTTTCGGCATCGGCTGGCCGCGCCAGCCGATAGCCCTGTAATACATCACAGCCAAGCTTCTCTAAAAGTTGTTGTTGAGTGGCCGTCTCAACCCCTTCCGCGACGATGGATAAATTCAGGTTATGGCCAAGGGTGATGACGCTTTCGGTAATGGCGCGATCCTTTGGCTCGGTTGTCATATGCGTGACAAAGGTTTTGTCGATTTTTAGGCGGGTCACTGGGCAGCATTGCAAGCGTGCCAGCGACGAACTCCCGGTACCAAAATCGTCGATGGACAGGCGAATGCCCAGCGCCTGGCAGCGATGCAGGTTTTCGATCAGGATTGGCGTATCCTCCAGGGCCAGTGTTTCGGTTAATTCCAGTTCCAATGCCGGAGCAGGCAGTCCCGTATCACGCAATATCCTGGCAAGGTCTTCGACAAAGTCAGGTTGGTGGATTTGTAAGGCAGAGACGTTGACCGCGATGATACCCTCGGGTAAACCGCGTTGACGCCAATGCATCATCTGTTGACAGGCCGCCCGTAAGACAAACGCGCCCAGTTCCAGAATTAATCCGCTTTGTTCGGCAACGGGAATAAAGGTGTCTGACTGGATCAATCCTTCAGTTGGATGTTGCCAGCGAATGAGCGTTTCAGCGCCTTCCCAGCATTGGTGTTGAACATCCCATAGAGGCTGGTAAAAAGGAACGAATTCACCCTTGTTCAATCCATCCGCCAACGCATTGACCGTTGGGGCTGTCAGTGAATGCGTGGCGGGTGCCGTTCCCATACTGCCCTCTCTTATCCTGCACAACAGGACAGTTCTTTGACATCCTTGTTAAAGGTTTGCGCGCAGAGCTTCAAACCTTCCACCATGGTGAGGTAAGGGAAAAGCTGGTCGGCTAATTCCGTCACCGTCATACGGTTGCGGATGGCTAAAGCCGCACTCTGGATCAGTTCGCCGCCTTCGTGAGCCAGGATCTGCGCGCCTAGCAACAACCCCGTTTCCTTCTCTGTGACCAGTTTGATAAAACCGTCGGTTTCAAAGTTGGCTAACGCACGTGGGACATTTTCCATACCCAGTACGCGGCTGTCGGTCTCAATATCCTGAGCCCTGGCTTGCTCCTCGGTCAGTCCGACGGTAGCCACCTGTGGATCGGTAAAGATCACGGCGGGCATGGTGGACAGATCCAGTTTGGCGTCGCCGCCCGTCATATTGATACCAGCACGGCTACCGGCGGCCGCGGCGACATAGACAAATTGCGGCATGTTAGAGCAGTCACCGGCAGCGTAAATACCAGCAACATTGGTTTCCATGCGTTCGTTAACAACGATTTCGCCCTTTTTGTTGGTGGTGACACCCACCGCGTCCAGATTGAGTTGGCTGGTATTGGCGTGTCGCCCGGTGCTTACCAGCAAACGATCACAACTGAGCTCGCCTGCATTAGTGTTCAGGGTGAATTGATTTCCATCGTGGGTCACTTGGGTGGCTTGCGTGTTGTTTAAAACTCGAATGCCTTCTTTTTCAAAACAGCCTGCCAGTTTTTCACCGATTATGGGGTC
>JALUYN010000672.1 GCA_027012915.1 Cellvibrionaceae bacterium | reverse complement strand
CACTTCGACACCCGCGCGGATCTCTTCCTTATCAGGCACCAGACTTTCAAAGCTCTTCAACAGGCTCGCGTCAGCCACCTCATCCAAGGGGTGGTGATAGAGCTCCGCCTGCTCCAGCGCCCGCAACCGATAATCGACACCACCATCCACATTTACTACCAGAGTATGCTTGTTGAGCATATCGATAGCAGGCAGGAACCGCGCACGCTGCAGTCCGTCCTTATACAGGCCATCAGGAACGATATTGGAGGTCGCCACCAGTGACACACCGCGGTTGAACAACTCTTGCAACAAAGTCGCCAGGATCATGGCATCGGTAATATCTGAAACAAAAAACTCGTCAAAGCAGATTACCCGAGCCTCATCAGCCAACCGATCTGCAACCTTCTGCAAGGGATTTTTCTCGCCATCCAGCTCGCGTAACTCTTTGTGCACACGACGCATAAAGCGGTGAAAGTGAGCGCGCATCTTCTGCTGGAACGGCAAGCTCTCATAGAAATTATCCATAAGATAAGTCTTGCCGCGCCCTACACCACCCCAGAAATACAATCCTTTTTCCAACGGGCGCACCTCATCCGAAAACAAGGCCCTGACCTTACCTATAAAGCCTTTCGACGCCCTTTCAGCCTCATAAGCCTTCACGAGACGATCGTAGAGATCCTGCAACAATTTCACAGCCTGCTCTTGCGCAGGATCGTGATTAAACCCTTCACGCTGCAAATCGCGCTGATAGCGCTCTATTGGCGTAGACATAGCGACAAACCTTCTCATACTGCGTGTAAAACGGCGGACACTCTAAGCAGCCCCGCCCTTCGGCGCAAGTGCGACGTTTGTCCACTTGCGATTTTGCAATGAATCAACTGCAATAATATAAGACTTGGAAAGAGCACCTATGTTATAAAAGCAGCCATTGACTGGCTGGTCTAGCCACCCCAAACGATGTAGAGGATTTTCCGTGTTTTCACTCAGCGCACTTATCATCACTGGCATTGTTGCCGCAGCAGCCGGCGCCCTGATTGCCGCAATTATGCTTAAGACTCTGGCTCCACAGGAAAAGCAGAACCGCGAGACGGAAAAGCGCCTGCAACAAACTGAGGACAAACTGTTGAGTTACCAACAGGAGGTGTCCAGTCATTTCGAGGAAACCTCCCGCCTGGTCAACCAACTGACACAGAGCTACAAAGACGTCTACGAGCACCTGGCCGATAGCGCACTGAAACTCTCCAACCCCGATCTGAGCCGCCAACTGATTGATGCTGGCGACGGAAAACTGCCTCCTGCCGGCACGGCCAAGTCAAGCGCCAACAAAGAAGAAACTGCAACCGAAGCGCCGCGAGACTGGGCCCCCAAAGCCCCAGGCGAAAAAGGTCAACTCAGCGAAGATTTCGGCATGGAATCCAGCACTGAAGAAAGCCCTGAAATCAAGGTTGTCAGCTGAGAAAAACCGCCTTGCCCACAACCTCCCAAAAACTGGCGCACTTTGTCAGCTGGCCTGTGATAACCGGCCTTCTGCTGGGCCTGTGTGCCGTGCTTTGGCTGCAAAAAAGTCCGAACGCCGACTCCCACAACGCCACCGACATTCAATTTTCAAATCTGGCCCCAAGCAACGGCAACTGGAGCGGCCCGGTGTCCTACTCCGACGCCGTCAATATTGCAGCCCCGGCGGTGGTCAACATCTATACTCGCAAGCGCAGCGAGCAACGCCAGCACCCACTGCTTAACGACCCCCTGTTCCGACACTTTTTCAACAATTCTGACCTGCCGCAACAGGAGCGCATGCAATCGGCCCTGGGCACCGGAGTAATACTCAGCCGCGACGGCTATATTGTCACCAACAACCACGTCATCGACGGCGCCGAAGAAATCCTGGTGCTAACCTACGACGGACGTGAGGCCAGAGCTCAAAAGATAGGCAGCGACAGCGAAAGCGACCTCGCGGTACTCAAGGTCGAGATGAACAACCTCACCCCGATTCGCGTAGGTGCTCCAGACAGCGTCAGGGTGGGAGATGTGGTACTCGCCATCGGCAATCCATTCGGAGTCGGTCAGACGGTCACCCAGGGGATTATTAGCGCCACCGGACGCTATGGCCTCGGCATCAACACCTATGAAAACTACTTGCAGACAGATGCTGCAATCAATCCCGGTAACTCTGGCGGCGCCTTGGTCGACGCCTATGGCAATCTGCTGGGCATTAATACCGCCATACTCGACAAAACGGGATACTCCGTCGGTATTGGTTTCGCCATACCGGCGGACACAGTCGTTACTGCCATGCACGACCTTATTCAATACGGCAAAGTAGTACGTGGCTGGCTGGGCGTCGAGGCGCAGCAAATCACCGCTGAGCTGGCACAATCCTTTGAACTGGAGTCCACAGACGGCGTAATCATTACTGCCATATACAACAATGGGCCCGCCCATCAGGCAGGGCTACGCCCCGGCGACATCATCACCAAGCTCAACGATTTGGTAGTTAAGAACGGCCTACTAAGCATGAACAAGATCGCCCGCGGCCGCCCCGGCGACAAAGTTCAAGTCAACTTTATACGCAAGGGCACCCCTTACACGGTGACAGCCACGCTTGGGGTAAAACCCTCTACAGAAGGTCGCACCCCTTAAGCGAGCCCAACGGACTCAGCCCTTAATACGGTATTCAGCCGAACGCGCATGGGCCTCGAGAGATTCCCCGCGAGCCAGAACCGAAGCAACCTTACCCATATCGGAAGCCCCCTGTTCTGAAAAGGAAATAATGGAACTGCGCTTTTGGAAGTCGTAAACCCCCAAAGGCGAAGAGAAACGAGCCGTACCAGAAGTGGGCAACACGTGATTGGGGCCCGCACAGTAGTCACCCAGAGCCTCGGCGGTATAGCGTCCCATAAAGATGGCACCGGCATGGCGCACGTTCTTGAGCATCGCCTCCGGATTCTCCACGGACAACTCCAAATGCTCAGGAGCAATGCGATTGACCACCTGAGCCGCCACCTCCAGATCACTTACGAGAATAAAAGCGCCTCTGTCGGATAACGATTGACGCGCGATCACCTCTCGCGACAGAGTTGGCAACAATGCATTGATACTCTCTTCTACACGATCGAGAAACTCTGGATCATCGGAGACCAGAATAGACTGCGCCTGCTCATCGTGCTCAGCCTGCGAGAACAGATCCATGGCAATCCAATCCGGATCGGTTTTGCCGTCGCAGACCACCAGAATTTCAGACGGGCCGGCGATCATATCGATGGCCACAGTGCCAAACACCGAGCGCTTGGCCGTAGCCACAAAAATATTGCCCGGACCAACAATCTTATCCACCTTGGGAACTGTCTCGGTGCCATAGGCCAAGGCCGCAACCGCTTGAGCACCACCGATGGTAATTACGGTGTCCACCTCAGCAATTGCCGCGGCGGCCAACACCATATCACTCAGTTCACCATCCGGGGCCGGCACCACCATCACCACTTCATCAACACCAGCCACCTTGGCCGGTATTGCGTTCATCAATACGGATGAAGGATAGGAGGCTTTGCCACCAGGCACGTATAGCCCAACGCGCTCCATGGCCGTGACCTGCTGCCCCAGCACCGTACCGTCAGCCTCCTGGTACTGCCATGAATCCTGCTTTTGATGCTCGTGATAACTGCGCACTCGCTCAGCCGCCACCTGCAACGCCGAGCGCTGCTCTTCAGGAATTGAATCCAGTGCCTGCTGCAGACGCTCTTGAGGGACCACCAACTCGGCAACCGACGCCACCGTTAGACGGTCAAACTTCGCCGTATACTCCAGCAACGCAGCGTCTTTTTCACTTTTTACCCGCTGCAGGACTTCTGCAACGACACTGGCAACCCCCTCATCGGATACCGACTCCCAAGCCAACAGCGATTGCAACTGCTGCTCAAAATCAATACTGGCCGCATCCAAACGTCGCATTGACAATACTTCAGTCATAACGCCCCCTACGCAACCGCTTCATGGATGGCATCGACAATCGTCTGAATTTGTTGATGCTTGGTTTTCATGGATGCCTTGTTAACTATCAGCCGCGAACTGATGTCCGCAATATGGTCCCAAGGCTCCAGACCATTGGCCTTCAGAGTATTCCCGGTGTCCACAATGTCGACAATCTCGTCACACAGATCCATCAACGGCGCCAGCTCCATACCACCATACAGCTTGATGATGTCCGCCTGCCTACCTTGAGCCGCGTAGTAGCGTTTCGCCACATTGACGTATTTGGTCGCGACTCTGATGCGTCCTTGACGGGGCGACTGCCCCTTGATGCCTGCCGTCATTAAACGACACCGAGCAATATTGAGATCTACTGGCTCGTAGATACCATCACTACCACTCTCCATCAAAGTGTCTTTGCCAGAGATTCCCATATCCGCGGAACCAAACTTAACGTAGGTGGTAACATCGACACCGCGCAGTACAACCAAGCGAACATTGTCGTGATTGGTCGGAAAAATCAGCTTGCGACTGGTACTAATATCCTCAAGGGGTTCAATTCCGGCCGCCGCCAACAACGGTAGGGTTTCTTTGAGAATCCGGCCCTTGGTAAGGGCGATGGTCAAATTGCTCGACATGCTGTCATTCCAAACGATAATTTCTCGACGCGCAGGCGATTAGCCCGCAGTTCTGCGAATGCTGGCACCCAGCAACTGCAGTTTTTCTTCAATACACTCATAACCACGATCGATGTGGTAGATGCGATCAACGATGGTTTCGCCTTCGGCCACCATGCCTGCAATAACCAGGCTGGCAGAGGCCCGCAGATCTGACGCCATAACTGGCGCCCCCTTGAGTCTGTCCACACCGGTGACGATAGCGGTATTGCCCTCGAGTTTGATATCGGCACCCATTCGATTCAACTCGTGAATCTGAATCAGACGGTTTTCAAAGATGGTTTCGATTACCGTACCAGTTCCCTCGGCCACTGCATTCATGGCGGTAAACTGGGCCTGCATATCGGTAGGAAAAGCCGGATAGGGCGCGGTTTTCAAACTCACCGCCTTGGGACGATTTCCCTTCATATCCAACTCAATCCAGTCTTTACCAGTCGCAATGTGAGCTCCAGCCTCTTCGAGTTTGAGCAGTACTGACTCGAGAATATGTTCGGTGGTGTTTTTGACCTTAACTCGCCCCCGGGCCGCCGCGGCCGCCACCAAAAATGTGCCAGTTTCGATACGGTCAGGCATCACCGAATAGGTACAACCGGAGAGTTTCTCCACACCATGGACCACCAAGGTATCTGAACCAATACCTTCAATATTGGCACCCATAGCCACCAGGCAGTTGGCCAGATCGACCACCTCGGGTTCGCGCGCCGCGTTCTCCAGCACGGTCTTTCCGTCTGCCAGAACCGCAGCCATCAATAGATTCTCAGTACCACCAACGGTCACTGTATCCATAAAAATATGGGCACCTTTTAGGCGACCATTACTGCGAGCGCGAATATAGCCCTCGTCAATTTGAATCTCGGCACCCATGGCCTCCAGGCCACGCAAATGTATGTCCA
>JALUYN010000671.1 GCA_027012915.1 Cellvibrionaceae bacterium | reverse complement strand
TCAGTACCTGCAGCCCACCTCTACCATTCAATCAGACCACCCCGAAATTCTGGCATACAGCAACAAGGTTGTTGCCGGCTGCGCCACCGAGAAAGAAAAAGCACTGGCGCTCTATTATGCTGTACGCGATGACATTCGCTACGACCCCTACGCGCTGTATTTTACCGAAGAAGGCATGGGCGCCAGCCACACGCTAAAAGAAGGCCGCGGCTGGTGTGTCCCCAAAGCCGTGTTGCTGGCAGCCTGCTGCCGCGCCCAGGGCATTCCAGCCCGACTTGGCTTTGCGGATGTACGCAACCATCTGTCCACCGAGCGCATGCGCCAGACCATGAAAACAGACGTGTTCTACTGGCACGGTTATACCTCGCTATTCCTAAACGGCAAGTGGGTTAAATCCACGCCGGCCTTTAACCTGGCTCTGTGCGAAAAGTTCAACCTCCACCCGCTGGAATTTGACGGAGAAAATGACTCGCTGTACCACGAGTTTGATCAGGCAGGTAACCAGCACATGGAGTACCTGAGCGAACGTGGTGAGTATGCCGACCTGCCGCTGCAGGAAATGATCGAAAGTATGATAGAGCTCTACCCTGACATGACCCAGGCACTGCAAGACGCCAGCTTCGACGAGGACGTAGAACGGGAGGTCGGCTAGTGACTCACAAGCGCATCGTAAGAGATCAGGACGATTACAACTCCCGGGATCTGGCGGCAAAGTACAAGTCCACTGCTGGCAGCCAACAAAAAATGGATCCCGAACAGCTGGCCGGGTACATGAAGGAATTTGAAGACAAGGGTTACTTCATCGTCGAAAACATGATCTCAAAAGAGAAGTGCGAACAGATTAAGCGCACGGCCCTGGCGCTGTTTGAACACGACAGTGGGCGCAATAACTTCGAGGGATTTAAAACCCAAAGACTCTACGCCACCTTTGAGAAAACCCTGACCTGTAACGACCTGGTAGACGATCCCTTGGTACTGAATGTGCTGGACCAGATCTTTCACCCCAACTACCTGCTGTCGCAACTGCAAATCATCAATATTCTGCCCGGGGAGGCCCAACAACCACTGCATCACGACGATGCCTTCTACGACGTACCTCGCCCACGCAAGCCCCTGGGAGCGGCCACCATTTTCGCCATCGACGACTTTACTGAGGAGAACGGCGCCACCACCATCATACCCGGCAGCCACAAGTGGGGTGATGAACGCCCTGCACCGCAGGATGATCCGCACCAGATTCCAGTAGTAATGCCTGCCGGCTCCATGCTGTTTTTCAGTGGCACTCTCTGGCACGGTGGCGGCGCCAACCGCTCTGATCAGTCGCGCATGTGTGTCACAGCTCAGTATTGTGACAGCTGGGTTCGACCTCAAGAAAACTACAGCCTGTCCATATCAAAAGATACGGTGAAACAATGCAGTGAACACATCCAACGAATGCTGGGTTACAGCATCCATCCACCGTTTCTCGGTTTTGTGAATGGCATGCACCCCAAACGACTATTGGAATAATCATTTGTCGTCATCGCCGCAAGTGCTAAGGTTAGGGCATGAGCGATAAAGACCCTGCCAACGGCAATGACAACGCCCCAGAAGAAAACGCCCAGGTAAAAGGCGAAGTGGAGCGCAAGCCTCCCTTTGCCCGGGTTGAACTATTGGTAGAAGAACAACAACTGTTCGCCCAACTCATCCCCCACAGCAACGACAACCCCACCAGCAAACATCAGTTGCAACAGCTACTTCAGGAGAAGCACTACGATACCTGGCGCATTGATGAGAATGCATTGCAGGAAGTAGCGACCGCAAGCAATAAAACCACGCCCATAAAACTGGCCGTTGCTGAGTGTGTTTCAGCGACGGCCGAGCTGGCCATCAGCAGTGACAAAATGTTGTGTGAAATCACTATCTCCAGAGCCTGGGGTGGAGAACAGATCAGTGAAGAAGCGGTAAAAGAACTGCTGCAAGAGCATTCGATTGCCAAGGAGCTGATCGACATAGAAGTTTTGAATGAAGCAGTGAAACTGAGCCGCGAGGGGCAGGATGTGGAAGTGACCACTATCGCCGCGGGCAAGCCCCCCGAGCACGGCAAAGACAGCCAGTTTTCGGTCTTGTTCGAACTACCTGAGCCCACCTCGGCTACCGAGGAAAACGACGGCACCACCAACTATTTCGAAACGCATCAGTATCCAACAATCCAACCCGGCACCGAACTGATGCGACGAGAAGCCCCGACCAATGGTACCGACGGCATCAATGTCGAAGGACACCCACTAAAAGCCAAACCCGGAAAGCAGCTTAAGTTCGCCAAGTGTGAAGGAGCTGAAGTCAGCAGTGACGATGACAATCTGCTTCTGGCCACACGCAAGGGGCACCCCGTTATTGCCCGCCAGGGCGTCAGCGTCAGCGACACCCTGGAGTTAAAGAACGTCGATTTGACCACAGGTAATATCCACTTCGACGGCTCGGTCTCAATTTTAGGCAACGTTTGCTCGCAGACCACCGTTGAAGCTTCTGGCGATGTGAATATTCGGGGTTATGTGGAAAATGCCACAGTGATAGCCGGCAACGATATTGTCGTGGGTGCTGGC
>JALUYN010000670.1 GCA_027012915.1 Cellvibrionaceae bacterium | reverse complement strand
TGCTCAGTGAGCAGGTGGGTGATGAAGAGAGCCCTGAATTTACCTCAAACCTGAAAGCCGGCGGCAATATTCAAGCGCGTTTTTTTAATCAAACCGATGCACGTGCAAACGGCAACATCATCGCAGCCCAATACGCGATGAATAGCCGTTTGGTTGCGACACAAAAAATTCTGCTGGGTGACGGCGGTGGCAAAGGCGTACTGCTCGGCGGCCAGGCTTTCGCAGGAGCCGGAGCAGAGCTCAATACGCTGGGCAGTTCCGCGTACGTCAAAACCGAGCTTTATTGCGCCTCACGCAAGCGTTTGCAACTGCAACAACAGACACTTCAGAAAGATCACGAACGTCACCAGAAAGAACTGCAACAATTGCAGGCCTTTGTAGCCAAGGTCGGAAAACCGGAAAAGCTCGGCAAAGTGTTAATCGACAAGACCCGAAAGATTCAGAACGCCATACTTGGCCTTCAAGAGCGCTTACAAGGTATCGAAGAACAACTTCACAGCCTGGAACAGCTGATAGAAAATGTTCCACACGCCAGTGTCGTCGTCAATCGCAAACTGTTCCCCAACAGTTTCGTGAGTATCGGCGACCTGCCTTTCAGCAGCAGGGACGAGCTCAATAAAACCACCTTAAAGATCAAAGGTAAGGTGATCATTCATGAATAACCGCGCAGTATCTGTGGCCGATATTATGTCCACGGAGTTAACCACCGTAGTACCCTCTACTCCCCTGACACAATTACTGGATGTGTTTGCTCAGCACACGTTTCACCACCTTCCCGTTGTTGAGAACGACAAGTTACTGGGAATTATTTCAGATCGAGATCTAAGTCAGGCGCTGAGCCCCAACATCGGCACAGAATCCGAAAGCGCTGAAGATCGGCGACTATTGCGACAGAGCGCCGCGGACATAATGACAAGCGCGATCATTGGCATAGATCGCACAACCGATCTGGATACCGCATCAATATTGCTGTTGGAAAATGATA
Organism: Cellvibrionaceae bacterium; assembly: GCA_027012915.1. Next base: position 1,945 of record JALUYN010000670.1, on the reverse strand, counting down.
TTTCCTGCCTACCGGTCACCGACGACAACGACGGGTTGGAAGGACTATTAACCTGGAAGGATTTATTACAGTACTTTGTCTACAGCGACGGCTAACGCCTTTTTGCGCGTTACAGGGCTATTTCATCAACGTAGAAGATACGTCGTAAATGACCACTGGCGTGCAGACTTTCCAGCGCTTGCCGATAGCAGGGCACTAGATCCTGATGGGTACTGCGATTGGAGACAAACATACTCACGCCAATTCGGTTTACCGTAAGCAGACGCTTCAAATGGCGACCATCGAGCTGCATCTCTTTCATAGTTTGGTACAGGGTAATATCAGCACTGGTCATTACATCAATACGCCCAGCCATCAACATTGCCAGTCCCTGCTTCAGTTCGGGAATGGATACGCGCTTAAAGTTCGGTGCCTCGTCAAAGGCTTTGCCATAGCGTGACGCACGGATATGTCCAACCAACTGACCGTCGAGGTCGCCGAGATTGCTGAAGCGAGGCATTTCCTTGCGGCCCACCATAAAGATCTCGGTTTCCACCAGCGTATCAATCCAAGTCAAACCTTCGTAGGAACCTTTGCCGCCCTGAATCATGGAGAAGTCTGCCTGGCCGCTCTTGAGAGAATGCACTGTTCGAGTGTAAGGCTGCATCTGGTTGAAATAAGATACGCCTGTCACACGGGCCAGTTCGATGGAGACATCATAGAGCATCCCCGCAGGCCGCTGATTTTCACTCCAATAGCCCCAGGGGCTTACCAAGGGCGTGGCAAATAACGGTGCGTGAACCCTCCGTTGCAGCCCTTCACAAGCAGACAGAGATTGCTCTGCCTGCAAGGCAACACAACAAAAACAACACGCTAGAAATAAGGTAAACCGTGACATGCTTTTAAAAAAAGCACTCTTTCAGAGAAAAATCAACGCTGAAGAGAATGAGTCAACCTACCCACCATATTCTGCACCTAGCGGGGCAAACATTTGCGCAACAACAATTCACAATCCGACTGGCTCATATGTCGCGGTACCGGGTAGTTGATGTGTGCCTCGGTGCGAGCGGCACGCGCCAAAGACGAAATATCTTCTGGCTTAAGTTCTTCCACAACGGTCGGGATCTTCAGGCGTTTGTTGAACTCAAACAGCTCACGGACAAAACGCTGCGCCAGGGCCGTTTCCGACTCGCTGTCAAGCCCCAAAGCCAACAGTACCGCCAGGCGCGCCAGCTTGGATTCCACTCTGACACTGGAGAATTCCACGACGTGGGGCAAGATAATGGCATTGCCCAGCCCGTGGGGAACACCATACTCGGCGCCCAATTGATGGGAGATGGCGTGCACATAGCCCACTGACGCTCGAGTAAACGCCTGCCCGGCTTTGAAGGACGCCAGAGCCATAGCGTCTCTGGCAGCCACATTGGAGCCATCTTCACAGGCTTGAGGCAGAAATTTGAAAATCAGCTCGATAGCCTCCAGCGCCATAGTGTCGGTATGGCGATTGCCCAAGGTGCCGATGTAGGATTCGATAGCGTGAGTCAAAGCATCCATTCCAGTAGCGGCGGTCAGCCAATCCGGCAAAGTCAGCATAAGATTCGGATCCAGAGCCGCCATGCGCGGCAATGTTCTGGGATCGATAACAAAAGCCTTTTTGTGACTCTTGTCTTCAGAAATAACCGCCGCCACGGTAACCTCGGAGCCGGTACCCGCGGTGGTTGGTGCCGCGAAGAAGGGTACCGCTTTACGACGCGCTCGGAAGTAACCTTTGAGTTTTTCAGGCTTGCAGCGATTACCCGCCGCCAGGGCGATGACTTTGGCCGCATCGATAGCCGAACCTCCGCCCACGGCCAGCACTGCATCGCAGTCTTCCTCCTTGAAACGTTCCAGGCCTTTATTGACAGTGGCAAACGTTGGGTCGGGTTCAACACCATCAAAAATGACGGGATTGACACCGCGACTCTCA
>JALUYN010000669.1 GCA_027012915.1 Cellvibrionaceae bacterium | reverse complement strand
CAGATGCGCCTCCACATCATCCGAGATCTGATGCGCCTCCAGCAGCGTCAGCGTATCATCGAGCTCCAGATGCAGCTGAATAAAGAGCGTCGTGCCGGAGCGACGGGTACGCAAATCATGCATGCCACGGCTCATCGGATGATCACGCACAATTGTCTTGATGCGCTGTCGCTCTGCATCCGGCAACTCCCGATCCATCAAGAGATTAAGCGACTCGCTGACAATCTCCCAAGCGCTGTAGAGCACAAAGAGTGCAATACCGATGGCAAACAGTGGATCAAATCCCGGCCAGCCGAAATGCGCCAGCAAGAGCGCCAGTATCACGCTGCCATTGACCAACAGATCAGTTTTGTAGTGGAGATAGTCGGCCTTGATGGCGGTCGAACCGGTCGTCAACACAACATGGCGCTGGAACAGCATCAGGCCAATCGTCGCCGCAATCGCCACCACCATCACCGCCAGACCTACCCCCAGTTCAGCAATGGGATGCGGCTGCCAGAGGTGCGAAAACGATTCGAGCAGCAGAAAAATAGCCGAGCCGCTGATAAAGGTCGCCTGCCCCAATCCAGCCAGTGCCTCGGCTTTTCCATGCCCAAAGCGATGCTCACGATCCGCCGGCATTAACGCATGACGCACCGCCAACAGATTGACCACCGAAGCCAGTGCATCAAGGCAGGAGTCGAGCAGCGTCGCCAACATGCTTACCGAGCCGGTCATCATCCACGCTGCCATCTTGGCCACAATCAACGCCACAGCCACAATCGTGGAGGCGTAGGTTGCCAAGCGCATCAACCGCTCTCTGCCCGCCTTCTCCTGCGCGTACTGCTGCTGACTCACCTCACCCACACGCCGTCCTACGCGTACTCAAGAACGGCTCTGCTTGGCATCCGGTACTCCGCTCGCGCGTTCCAACAGATCGATACTGCGCAGCAGCACCTGCAAATCATCCTCGCGAATCACATAATCCTTCAAAATCCTGCGCACCCGTTTCTTATCCGAGTGCGCCAGCATAAAGCGGAGACACTTGTCGATCAGATCCTGCTCGTTCTCAGCTACATGCGCCTCCAGAATGCGCACCAACTCCTGATAGCGCTCATCCAGATAGCTCCGCTTGGCGCGCGTCCAGTGATACCAGCCGAGCATTTTGCGATAAAAAGTATTCAGCGATGTACCAAGCCAGATACTCAGCACAAAGACAATCAGATCGCCGATCTTATCCTTGAGTACCGCCTCCCACTCCTGCGCATCTTCACTGACCGTCGTACTGCGCAGATCGCGGATCTGTTTAATATACTTCTCAGCACGGATATTTTTCGGATTCAGTCGCAGGGCGCGCATAAAATAGCGTTCCGATTGATCAAACGCCTTCAGGTCATAGAGCGATTGGGCATAAAGCGCGATGATAATATCGTTATCGGGGTAGCGCTTCACCGCAGCTGCCAACAGCTGTTTGGCCTGCTCGGAGTCGCCTCGGTCAAGCATCTTTTCGGCGTGAATGATGACGCTGGTTTTGTGTTTAAGATACTTATTGATTTTCGCCGCATCCAGCGGTGCTGCATCAGCCGGAGCAACACCCGTCGGCATCCACCAGAGCAGCAGCAAGCAGACCGCCAACGCACCAGCTGCTCCAGCGCAATGCAGCGATGGCAAGCGAATCATCTCTGCACCCCCTTGCCGCACTTACTACTCCTCGTTTACCACAATCATAATTCTCGCCTGTTTATTGATCACACCATGCTTCATCAACTCAATAAACCGCCGACTCCCCTCGGCATCCAGCACCAAATCCGAATCCCTAGAGTGATAAGTCGAAACAGCATTCAACTTCACCGGCTTGGTGGCCACTCGTTTGTTGCGAGTCGCATCCTCCATGTCGAAATCATACGCCACCGGCAGATTAGAGCGCACCACATCGTAAGGGGTGTCGCCATTGGGGTACAATTTCGCACCCGATGCATCACGAATCCATGGCAGTTCGGCCAAATTAAACGCTGGCACGCCGGTAGCATCAATCACAATGCCGGTGTAGTCGCGCTCGCCTTCGTAGTGGGTGATCGCCTGCTGAATCAGCATCATCCCCAGCTGATCTCCCTGCTGACGGAAGGCCTTCTCCAGTCTCTTTGCCAACTTCAGCTGCGCCGGATTCTCTAGTGTAATCGCCGGCACCGTATCGGCATGCGCCTCCGGAATCAGCCCCAGCGCGTGAAATTTCGCCACCAAGCGGTGAACCTGTGCGGAGAAATCAGCCTCGCTCACCCGTTTGCTGTCCTGAGTCAATTGATGAAATTTCTTTTCGGAGATCAATGTCGAGAAGAGCGGTCCGGAGATCGGCATGGCCATTGTTACCTCACAGGAGCCATCCTCCATCAATGTCTGACGCACCTTACGCGCCCCCTTGACGATCCCCTTCACCTGCGTGCGAATGATATCACTCTCCACCATCGCATCCTTGACCAGCGTCATACTGTCGATGCGCACACCCTGCGTCTCTTCGAGCAGATTACGCTGTGCAACCACCGTCGCCGCTCGACAGGCCATCGCATGCTGCTGTGCAATGTGCCTAGCGCTCGCCGGCGGCACACCGACCCCCGTCGCTCGCACAAAACCACTGCGCCAATCGACGCCATCCACCCCTTGCGCACCAGCTGCCATCGCCTGTACCGGCATAAGTAAGAAAAGCAAAACCATCCAACGCATCACATCACCTCCAATGCGGCGAGTATAGACGAGATATCGAACAAATAGGAAGCACCAGCCGGAAAAACTCGGCGGGACAGACGCGGAATCGATGCATGCGTAAAGCGCAAACAAAGTTTACCCGAACAACAGGGCAATCACACAAAATGTTCGCACCCCTTTAGAGAAAACAATTACGTTCATCCCCGAATGTCTCTATCGTGGATACATTACTGCTTGGATTCCCAATTCAACCCTCGGGATGACCGATTTTCTGATGCGATTGCCCTACACCGAACAGATCCCACCCTTTTATTCCAGCATCCACTCGCTACAATGCGCCCGTCCCCGCAGCGCCGATGTAGCTCAGTTGGTAGAGCATCTCACTCGTAATGAGAAGGTCTCCGGTTCGATTCCGGACATCGGCTCCATATATTTCAAGGGGTTATGGCTTCGGCCGTGAGTCCTTGTTTCTTCTCGGCTACAACTTCGGCTACATATCTTGCAAGCGAACGTGCTATCTCAGGTACAAAAACTCCAGCCATCGGCATATGCTTCTGGCTGGCGCTTCTGTGTGTTGCTGGTATCTCTGAGTCTTCCAAGATGGAAGTTCATCAGCCTACAGCGTGCTTGGCGCTGCGAAGAGGACAGACACTCGCAACCTTACCCGCAGAGGTGACACCGCTCTCTCTGCGACCAGCACTCTCTCTCTCTGCGTTGTCTAGGCTACAATTGCCCCCGACCGCCCGAGAGTAGCGCAATGCTACTGCTAGTCGCCTTCGTTGATCAATCGCGTCTGAAGGATTCTGAAACATCACGCCACACACAACATGTAGTGGCCAGCCAGAGAGTAAAGCACAACATGTAGCGCTTCCTTTTTATAGTGGGAAAAACTCACCGCTGCTGCAGCCTCATCCTCTTGGCTGGCCGTATAGCGCTTAAAAAACGCCGCTGTTTGGCTTTTGCCAGCGCCTGCCGTGCTTCGGCTTCTGTGCGGTAGAAACGCTGCTGCAGTTCGCCATCTATCAGCACATACCAGTAGCCGTATGGCTGCCCGATATGGCGCCAGAAATGCACGCCCGTTGGAGGCAACTCTGCGCAGTGGATTTCGTGAAGCCAGCTGTTGTAATCGTCCATGCTCGGCATGGTGGTAATTAAACCGTTAGCCAGCCAGAGAGGCAACTCGCCTAGCGATCTTGGAAAACATATCGTCGAATCCGCTCTATTACGTCAGAAAACTCTGCGGGGGCGCGGTAAAAAAGGTTGTCTGAAATCTGCAAACCTTATTGAGAAGATCGGCCAGCCAGAGAGAAGTAAGCCTACTCCCCACCATGGCAGGAATTATAGCATATGATCACCATACATTCCCCACTCTCGCATGGAACATGCCTGCTGTTCTCGTAGCAAGGGCAGTGCCTATCTTTGAGAGGCTTGCCGCTGGCCGCCGCTCGTGGTTGTTGAATAGCAATGCTTTGAGGGTGGTAGAACTTTGATTCTGGCTGTACTACACTGCGCTTGTGGCCGGCAGAACCCGAGGCTTTCCCTCGGTAAAATTTGCCGGCCTTTTTTACAGGGCAAAAGACAAACACGGGTTCACAGAAATCTGTGAAAGCGGTTGAGAAGGCTGATGCCCGCGCAGGAATCTGGAAGCAATCGACAAGGTTGTGGCGGCCAACGCAATGGCCGATTTGATTCGCAAAAAGGCGAAAGAGAATCAGAAGGCTAGTGGCGAGCAATATGGAAAGGGTTGTCTGAAATCAGACAAACCTATTGAGAAGATCAGCCAGCCAGAGAGAAGCAGCAGCAGCAACAACAAACGCCGAAGCCGCCCCCCCTACGATGTCGGAAAACTCAAAACGGCAGCATACCGTCGTCCTCACCACCGGCGAATGGGTCAGACACTGCTTGGGACTTAGGCTTTGGCTGGCTGGGCTTTTTCGCATTCTTCGGCTTTGGTGCGTTGCAAAGCATGTTGTCCACAACCAGCTGCAAACACTCCTTCTCTGCGCCATCTTTGCCCGTCCAGCGGTTTAACTTCAACGTACCGATCGCACTTACCCGATCGCCCTTCGCGCAGCGTGCTAGCCATGCTGCATTGTCGCCGAAGGCAACCAGATCAATCCAAAGCGTCGGTGAGTCCCCGTCTTGGCAGGCCATGCGGGCTTGTGTCATCGGCTTACCGCTGCGTGTGTTGATTTCTCGGGCATCGAAGGCAAGCCGGCCAGATGCGTTAGCTGTAATCACTTGCGCACCGCCTTCTTCAGCTGCTCAACCACTGCCCGCGTCTGCTTGATCAGCGTATCTTGCGCCTGCACCAGCTCGTCCATTGTAACTACAAGTGCGTGAATTGCTCGGTTAATTGCTGCTCAGTCTTCTTGCTCATGATTCACTCTCCTGTTCCAATTCCTTCGCGGCCTCAACCGCTTCTCGTTCAGTCAAACAGCACTGCACAACAATGCCGTCGTCGAGTACGCACCAGACTGGCAATGCTGGGGTACTGCATTTTGACAACCTCAATCATCGTCAAAGATGCTGTCGATGGGCTTACGGCCTACATCTGCCGGTGTTCCTCTGGCTGGCCTGCATTTATTCCCAAGGCATTTTTTCCGTACCCACTCGCACGCCGCCAACTCCGCACACAGAAATGACCTTGCCAGATTTATGGGTTACTTCACCAGCCGGAAAACGTTGTGTCCCTTGAGTTGGCGGTGTGTGCGGCTTGTGCGGAGTATGCGGAGTATGCGGAGTTTTCTGTCTGCGGGGGGGTATACCCTCTGGCTGAGTGTTTTTCTGTGTGCGGGTTAAATCTCCCAGCAGATATTCCATGGAAAGCATCACATACATCTGCGAATTTTTATCCCCACGCCTACTCACCCACTTGCGCCCGTCG
>JALUYN010000668.1 GCA_027012915.1 Cellvibrionaceae bacterium | reverse complement strand
CAGCGGTGTGGCTATGTGTGCCGGCAATACTGCGGCAGTGAACCGCATGACCTACGGTTGGTTTCCGTCGGGGGATATCAGTAATTCCAAGTGCATTGTGCTGTTTGGTCACAACCCCAAAAAACACAGCTGGGTGCCCATCCACAACCAGATTCAACGGGCCATCAAAAAGGGCGCAAAGCTGATCGTGCTGGATCCGCGCAAAAGCGAAAATGCGGAACAGGCGGATATCTGGCTGCCACTGAAAACAGGTTCTGATGCGGCCATGTGTCTGGGCTGGCTTAAAGTCATTATCGACGAAGAACTCTACGACAAAGAGTTTGTCGAGAAGTGGACGCTTGGCTTCGACGAACTGCGCGAGCGAGTTAATCAATACCCGCTGGAGCGTGTTGCCGAGTTGACCGGGTGTGAGCCCAAAGCCATTGCTGAAGCGGCGCGCCTCTACGCCACTGGTGGTCCCAGTGTGATTCCCTGGACACCCATTACCGATATGCAGCGCAACAGTACTTCCGGTATTCGCCTGCAAACTATTCTGCGGGCCATCTGTGGTTACCTCGACGTTAAAGGTGGCGAAATGCTGCTGGGGTTCCACCCGGATATCGTGCCCGAATCCGATATCGAAGCGCACCATATGTTGTCTATTGAACAGCAGGACAAGCAATTGGGTTCCAGCAAACACCCGGTGTTTACCTATCGTGGTCAGCGCGCGCTAATGGAGCCGGGCAAGCGCGTGTGGGCGCGGGAGTACAGCAATCAGCTCACCGGCTGCTTTATGGCGAACCCCACCGAAACCTTCAAGGCCATGAGCGGTGAGGGTGATTATCCTGTGAAGGCGTTTTTCCTGCTGGGAAATAATCCGTTGATGAGTTACGCCAATATGGGCCGCATTTTGAAAGGCATGATGAATCAGGATCTGATTGTGGCGCACGAGCAATTTATGACGCCCTCGGCGCAGCTCGCAGACTATGTGTTGCCCGGCGATAGCTGGTTTGAGCGCCCCTGGTTGACCGATTCGCTGGGGTGGATGAATTTCTATCGCACTTCGTCCCAGGCGGTTGAGCCGCCGGGGGAGTGCAAGAGTACATTCGAATTCTGGCGTCAGATCGCCATAGCTATCGGCCGCCCGGAGATCGTTCCATGGGAAAATATCGACGAGTTCCACGACTACCGTTTGGAAAAAACCGGGATGAAAGCCAAAGAGTTTTTTGAAGAGCATGAAATCTTCTTTGCCAAGCCGGCGTATAAGAAATACGAAAAAACAGGGTTTGCCACGCCCAGTGGCAAAGTTGAGCTGAGATCTTCGGTTCTTGAGGATCTGGGGTTCGATCCATTGCCATACTTCCGCGAGGATTTGGCACCCTCTGATGAATTCCCGATGACCATGTTTACCGGTGTCCGCGAAGACGAATATTTTCAGACCGGGCATCGCCACATCCCCGAGATGCGCAAGCGCTGCCCCGAGCCCTATTTGTTTGTCAGTCCGGCAATGGCTGAACGCTACGGCCTTGTAGAACACGAGTGGGCCGTAGTCGAAAATTCTCTGGCTGCGATTGAAATGAAAGTCGGTATTCGGGACAACATGCCCGATGATCTGGTGCGCATTCCTCACGGTTGGTGGAAGCCGGAAAGTACGCAAGGGTTGGCGCACCTGTCCAGTGCTTATCTGCACTCAGATGCTATGCTCTGTTTGGATGATGACGATCATTTGGACCGTGAGCAGGGCATACCTCACTTGAAAGGGCTGGCGTGCCGGGTTCGAATGAAATCCGATTTGTAAGATTTTTAACAGACCCAAGTCGCGGTAGCAATTAGGCTTAGACGCGACTTCGTAAATGACGCAAGAGAGAGATGTAATGATTAAGGCGTATGCAGCGCAAACAGCCAAAGCGGCACTGGAATCCTTCGAGTATGACCCGGGTCCACTAGCTAGCACCCAGGTAGAAATCGAAGTGGAACACTGCGGTATCTGTCACAGTGATATCAGTATGATCGATAACGAGTGGGGCATCAGTCAGTACCCTCTGGTGCCTGGTCACGAAGTGATTGGCAAAATCTCCCAAGTGGGGGACGCGGTGACAACCCTGAAGGTGGGTGACAGCGTCGGCTTGGGTTGGCAGTCCGGCTACTGCATGACTTGCAGCACTTGCATGTCCGGTGATCACAATCTGTGCCCTGCTTCTGAAAAAACCATCGTTGCCCATCATGGCGGTTTTGCCGACAAGGTGCGTGCTGAGGCGCCAGCGGTTGTAAAAATACCCGATGCACTGGATAAGAAAATTGCTGGCCCATTGTTCTGTGGCGGTATTACTGTGTTCAACCCGCTGGTGCAGTTTGATATTAAACCTACCGACAAAGTAGCGGTTATTGGCATCGGTGGTTTAGGGCATTTGGCGATTCAGTTTGCCGCAGCCTGGGGGTGTGAGGTAACGGCGTTTACCTCCAGCGACAGCAAGTCCGAGGACGCCAGGAAATTGGGTGCTCACAACACTATTAATTCGCGCGATCCCAAGGCCATCTACGCTGCGGCTAATAGCTTTGATTTGATCATCTGTACCGTAAACGTGAAGCTGGATTGGAACGCCTATCTGGCGGCTCTAAAACCCAAGGGGCGGTTGCACTTTGTAGGGGCGACTCTGGAACCTCTGGATCTGGGCGTATTTCCGATGCTGCTTGGTCAGAAATCCGTTTCTTCTTCCCCGGTGGGAAGCCCTGCGGTGATTGCGCAGATGCTGGACTTTGTCGTGCAGCACGATATCGAATGTGAGACAGAGCATTTCAGCTTTGATCAGGTGAACGAGGCATTGGATCGCTCGCGCAGCGGTGATGCTCGATATCGAGTAGTTTTGAGTCGCTAATGATCCGACCTCAATAGTGATGCAATTGGCTCCCATAGCCGGTTGGCTCTGACTATTTGGTGTGCCGTTCCTGCCGGGGTCGGAGTAGGTTATCTACTCCGACCTCTCTATCTATACATCGCCGCAGCTCCGGACATAGTCCATTCTGCCGCTTCGAAAGTTACATATTGTCAATTTCCAAACCTCCTTACTCTGTTTTATAGTGATTACTACAAAATATACATTGGTGGAGTAATTCTGATGCCTAGAGCCCGGGCGTTTGACGAAGCGCAGGTCCTCAATCAAGCCATGATGTGTTTCTGGAAGAACGGCTATACAGCCACCAGCATGAAACACTTGGAGTCGGCCACTGAGCTTAAAACCAGTAGTATCTACAATTCGTTTGGTTCCAAAGATGAGCTGTTTCTATTGTCGCTGGACCACTATTTTCAGCAGGTAATGACGCGTCGTATTCACTGCTATCTGCTCGCCAGTGAGCAGCCGCTGGAAGGCATCCGCGAGTTTTTCAGCGACTGCTTTGTACGTGATACCAGTGGCCCCGGAATGGGTTGCTTTATGGTAAATACCTCCACCGAGTTGGGGCCTCATCAAGCGGCTGTGCGTGAGCGTCTGCAGCAGGCGTTCAAGCAGGTTAATTCAGGATTAATGAAAGCTCTGGCTCGAGCGCAACAGCGCGGCGAGCTGCCTGCGGATGTGAACGTCAAGCAGCGCGCCGGACACCTGGGTATCCTGCTCAATGGTATGTTAGTGCAGGCGCGTGTCGCCGATAAGTCGCTTTGGCTTGACGAGGCTATGGAATCACTGGAAACGCTGTTGGTGTAAATATTCATCAGCGCGGAACAACAATAAAAACAAAAGGGAGTATCCGATGCTAAAGCTTCACTTCACGCCCAATTCTCGCGCCGTTCGCATATTGTGGTTGCTTGAAGAGTTGGGCTTGCCCTACGAACTGAACAAAATGGAGTTCAACCCCAAAGACCTGAAGTCCGACGAGCACCGGGCCCGCCATCCTTTGGGGCGCGTGCCGGTATTGGAAGACGGCGACATTACTTTATGGGAATCCGGTGCGATCACTGAGTACATTCTGACTCGGCACAAGAACGGTGGCTTGCGCCCCGAAGTCGAGGCCGACAACTATCCCGACTATTTGCAGTGGCTGCACTATTGCGAAGGTATGGTTATGCCTCCGGTGAACACCATCGTTGTGCAAACATTGTTGCTGCCTCCTGATCGGCGCGATGAGACCGTACTCAAACAGGCTCAGAAACTGTTGACCAAAGCCTGGGAGCCGGTAAATGCCGCAATGGCCGACAAGGAGTATCTGGCCGGAGAGTTCACTGCCGCCGATACCATGTTGGGGCACGCCTGCATTGTTAGTGATTTTCTTGGACAGATCCCCGATGAAATGACTAGTCTCAAGGCTTACATTGAACGTCTAAAAGCTCGCCCGGCTTGTCAAAAGGCCTTGTCAGTGAGTTAATCTTGGTGTCATGTTTCTAAAAATGGCGGCTCTAATGGACCGCCATTTTTTGTTGTGCCTGTCACGTTTTGTCAAATTGATCCGCAAGGCCCGTTTTAGTATCTCTCCCCGTCGCAACAATAATAACGACAGCGTTTTGGAGGGGGCAGGTGAATCAGTACGACTATATTGTGATTGGCAGCGGCTTCGGTGGCAGCGTATCGGCACTGCGTTTGGCCGAAAAAGGTTACCGCGTCGCCGTTCTGGAGCAGGGTGGGCGAATCTCACCTGCGCAAATGCGCGAGGCTGCTACCAAGGTATCGAAGGTGGCCTGGCTGCCTCAGTTGGGCTGGAAAGGACCGCTGGCGCAAACCTTCTTTCGACACGTAGGGTTGATTCGCGGTGTCGGCGTAGGTGGTGGCAGTTTGGTTTACGCCGCTGTATTGCTGAAACCCAAGGACGCCTTTTATCAGAGTGACGCCTGGCGTGATCTGGCGGATTGGAAATCGGAGTTGGCACCACACTACGAAACTGCAGAAAGAATGCTGGGGCGTCAGATCAATCCTCATCAGTCTGAAATGGACTGGCAAATCAAACGCGCCGCTGAATCTTTGGGTGTTGGTGATACCTGGGGCGCGGTGCCGCAGGGGATTTTTTTCGGTGAGCCGGGCATAGAGGTAGAAGACCCCTTCTTTGATGGCAAGGGACCGAAACGTACCGGCTGCAATCAATGTGGTCACTGTATTAGTGGTTGCGATCTGGGCGCCAAAAACAGCCTCGATAAGAACTATTTGTACTTCGCCGAAAAGCTGGGCGTGAAGGTGTTTCCCCACACAAGGGTTGAAAAGCTGATACCTCGCAATACTGGCGGCTATACGATCGAAACCATTCGCTCTGAAGACGGTAAGCGCCGCAAGGTATCCTTTTCTGCAGATAAAATTGTAATGTCTGCCGGGGTGGTCGGAACGCTGGAGTTACTGTTTAAGTGCCGAGACAAGTATCGGACGCTGCCGGATATTTCTCAGCGATTAGGTGACACGGTGCGAACCAACAGTGAAGCCCTGGTTGCGTCTCTGTCCAGGGACAAAAATCAGGATCTTTCTGATGGCGCTACAATTTCATCGGATTTCTACTACGGCGACGATACCCACATTACCCAAAATCGCATTCCACCCAGTCAGTCATTTATGCGCTTTTATATGGGGCCGCTGGTGGATGACAATGTGCCTTGGCGTCGGGCATTAAAAACCCTTTGGCAGT
>JALUYN010000667.1 GCA_027012915.1 Cellvibrionaceae bacterium | reverse complement strand
AGTCGGTATGAGTATCCCCTACGGTGGTCGCCCACCTGTATCTCCAAGCAAGGGGTTTAAACGGTTATTTGAAAGGCAGTTTTTTTATATCAATTATTTTCAGACGCCTGGCGTAGCTGAAGCCGAATTAGAAGCCAATCTCGAAGGGTTTTTACGCAGCTTTTTCTACTACAGTAGCGGTGAGTCGGGTGGCCAGTTCGATACCAGCAGCTCGGCGGCCGACAGCAGCTACCTCGAGGCGCTGCCTGATCCCAAGCGTCTGCCTGAATGGCTGGATGAAACACATTTCCAGAAATATGTAGAAAACTTTAAACGCAATGGGTTGCATGGCCCGCTAAACTACTATCGAAATTTCGATGAAACCTGGAACAAAACTGAAGATTTAGTGGAGCGGAAGATAGAGTGCCCGGCGTTGTTTCTATCCGGCGAGTACGATCCCGTGACTAAATTTGGCGCGGAAAATGAGCGCATGGACCAATGGGTACCTCGGGTACAAAAGGTAGAGATTCCAAATTGTGGTCACTGGATTCAACAGGAAGCGCCGCAAAAAGTAACAGATCGGATGTTGGAATTCCTAAATGATTTCAAGTGCTCAGATTCAGCGTAAGTGATTTCCAAATAGCTATCGTTCGCCCGGGCAGGCTTCAGTCTCCGACAGAAGCCTGCAGTAACACTGATCTATCAGCGATTGCGGCCATGCTTGTCATGGCTGCTGACCCAGTCGCCAGCTAAAACGGCACTGCTTAGCGACAGCTCACCGGCAAGTACAACGCCCCCAATGATTTCAGCCAGCTTCTTCGCTTTACCAGCGCCTTCACATCCCAGCATTCGTAGACACTCGTTTTGTGTGGCCAGGCCTGTGCCGCCCCCGAAGGTCGCGCAGATAAGTGAAGGAATGGTTATTGAAAGGTAGTAGTTACCTTCTTCATCTAGATCGGCGAACGAAATTGCCGCAGACGATTCCGCAACATTGGCAACATCCTGACCGGTTGCGATGAACATGGCAGTGATACCGTTGGCTGAGTGCGCACCGTTATTGCTGGTTCCGGCCATCATGCCGCCGGTCATGGAAATCTGACGCATGCGAAACATGGTTTCCGGGCGCACGCCCATAATGGATTCTAGAAGATCACCCGGGATCTTAGCTTCTGCGATGACGCGTTTGCCTCGCGAGTGCAGAGTATTGATTTGCGAGTGCTTTTTATCCGTATCCATGTTGCCAGACAGGATATAGTTTTTGTAACCGGGGTAGTTTTGCTTGATCCATTCGCATGCATAAAATGTGGCCTTGCCGACCATGTTTTGACCTGCAGCATCGCCAGTGGAAAAGTTAAAGCGTAAATACAGCATCCGCGCGGCTGGGTACTGTTCTATATTGCGCAGCTTGCCAGAGCGAGTCGTTGATTCAGCGGCCTGGGCAATCTCGTCAAAGTTCTCACTAACCCAAAGGCCAAAATCACGCGCTTCGCGAGCGTTATCAAAGATGAATACCGGCGCACGTTGCATGACATCGTCAACTACTGAAACCGTAACCCCACCTGCTTCACGCAGCAAGCGCATGCCGCGATTGTAACTCGCGACGAGAGTGCCTTCAGCTGTAGCCAAGGGGATGTAGAATTCTCCTTGGGCGTGTTCGCCATTAATTAACAATGGCCCCGCAAGTCCAATTGGCACTTGTGCCACACCCACAAAGTTCTCAATATTGCCTTCTGTTATGGTCGGATCAAAGTTGTAGTGGCTGATGTGCTGTGGTTCAACGCCCGTAGTCTCTCGAATAAAGTTCTGGCGTTGCGCAATGATCTCGTCTGAGAAGTTATTGTCGTTATCTCTCGGGATTTTAGGACTCATAAAAGGCTTCCGTTACAGTTAAGATTCAAATCAATAGTACCCTTCCATAATCTGGGGTACTGTTAAATTTGTTACATTGTGTATTGGAGTGTAGACAACAATATGAGCGATTTTTCCGAGCTTAAGAGCAGCGGCTTGTTTCGCTATTTTCCGGATGACGCCACTCGGCAGTTAATGGATATATCGTTCACACGCCGCTACGAAGAGGGTGCAGTGATCTACGCCGCGGGAGATCAGGCCAATGTGTTGTATGGCGTTCTGGATGGTTCGGTAAAAATTCTTGCAGAGAGCCCACAGGGTAAACAGTATTTTTACGGCATCGCACTACGTGGTCATTGGTTTGGTGAAGTTTCGGCACTCGATGGTGTGCCCCGTGCGCAAACGGTGATGGCGCAGGACGCGGTTACATTGTTCTGCGTGGATCGAGACAGGCTGTTCTCCATGATGGAAGATAACCCGGAGCTCTATAAACACTTTATTCGTGTGTTATGCGCGAGAGTGCGCCTAGCTGGTGAGTACATTGAAGAAGCAGCGTTCTTTCCTGTTAAAGTGAGGTTGGCGCGGCAGTTGTTGCGCTTTGATCGCGTGTCCCGAGGCACATCCCTCAAGTTGTCTCAGGAAGATCTGGCAGCTTCCCTGTCGGTGAGTCGACAGAGCATCTACCGGCCGCTCATAGAATGGCAACGGGCCGGCTGGATTCGGCAAAAATACGGATCGATAGAGGTTGTCGACAAAGAACAATTGGTTCATTACATCGAAAGTCAGGCAAACCGCTGAATAATATTTCCAATTAATAAAGTGCGAACGCAGAGCCAGCCATGATTTGTTGAGCAATGGCCTGGCCAAATTTCTGTTGCTGTGATTTATCCAATTGCAGCAAGGGTATCAGTAGGTCGAGGGTGCGCGATTGCTGATTGTTTCGATTCAATTGATTCTCGATTTTGCCTTCGCTGTAATCGGTTTGGGAATGTCTGAAGTCTATATTTTGCTCAATCAAGGCCTCGCGAAATGCACCGTCCTCGACCGATTGTTTTGTTGTGATGCTGTATTGATTGTCGATTTCGTTGTAGCGAAAATTCTGATGCTCAAAGTCCGCGTGTTGTAGATGGGGTAGGGCTTCGAAGTAGGAGGCCTTTAGCGCCATATTCTGGTTTTGTTCAATGGTATCGAGTTGTGCTTTGGAGCTGATTTGAGTCGTTTGCTGTAATTCAAATACTTCGATTCCCTGTGCCATACGGCTATTTTCGTTGCCGCGCAAATCGTCAGCAGTCCGGCTTCGCGGGTTCTCTAGGACGTGCTCGGATAACATGGGTTGTTCGAGTTGTCCTTCAAATTTCAGTTGATAGTCGGCCAAACCCGTAACTAATGAATCTGCAGCGCCCGGGACGGAAGTTGTCGGTATAAAGCTCAATCCTGAATGGATGCTCTCAAAAGCGTCCATAACGTGATGGGCCTGCTGGTCGGAAGCGCGACCCTTGGTCAGTTGTTCTTCTATGATAGCCAGCTGATGAGCCAGGGCTTGATCTCGGCGCGCACTATGACCGGTTTGGGACCCGAGCTTGTCTATTTGGACCAGCGGGGGCATTTGAACGAAAACCTACGGTTTTGAATCCCGCGACCACGTCGTAACCGTAGGTTTCTGCTGATTTACCCCTTCTCCTCTTCATCCTCAATAAAGTAGGTGCCATTGGGTAGCACATGTTTATAGGGCAATAGCGAGATATGGGACAGGGTTTCATCGTCAATGTCCTCCCCCTGCTGTCGGAGCTGTTCCACAATGTCATTTATCTTGATCGTGTTCCAGTAAAGAATGGCGTTCGACACAAAACTAAGACTGCTGGCCTTATTCATGATTTCCTCATAATCACCGGTAGTGAACTCACCCTGGTCGGCAAAAAAGATCCAGCGCGGCAGCTTGTGTCTGTATTCTCCTTTATTCAATTGCCGCTGGACGGTTCGACGCAATTCCTGATCCGTCAGGTAGCGCAGAATGTATTCAGTCTTGATGATCCGCCCGAGATTGGTGAAGGCTTTAGTGAGGCGATCCGAGGGTGAGCTATTGGTCAATCGCTGAACGATTACATGGGCTGGCGCCGTTTTCTGCTTCAGGGAAATGGCCACGCGCATCATGTACTCCCATTGTTCCTCAATGATGGCCAGATCAGCAGTTTTGGTGAGCAGATTGTTGAGGTCACCGTAATCGACGGATTTGTCGATACGGTAGAGTTGTTGATCCTTCAAATCCCGAATACGCGGCATAAAGTAGAAGCCGAGCAGATGGCAAAGCGCGAAAACGATTTCCGTATATCCGTGGGTATCGGTGGTATGTTCCCGTATTTTCAGGATGGTGTTGTTTTCTAATAATCCATCCAGTACATACAGCGCTTCACGCGGACTACAGGAAATGATCTTGGTGCTGAATACGGAATATTGATCGGACACGTGGGTATAGATCCCTATCGCCTTCTCATAATAGCCATAGTATCGGGGATAATAGGATGCCAGCAGGCTGTCAGCCCGAATCTTAAATCGTTGCGCATCCGATGAGGACAACGTACCGCTACCATGGACGGCACTGAGCGGCAGTTCATGGTGCTGATTCACGATTTCGGCGCTGGCGTCAATGAGGGTTTCCTCACGTATATAGTATTGCAGGATGTGCCTGAGCATATCGACGGTCACTCCCTTTACACTGGCGCTCATCGACACCACACCCAGGTTGGTGGCCTGTGAAATAATGGCGGCCATCAGGCTTTTATAAAAAGCTTTCGGGCGTGATTGATGGTGCTGAATGGGAACAAAGTGACGACTGTAGTGCGTCATTTGATCCACCTCCATGAGGAGCTGTTCGATGCGGATGGTTGGCATGTGCGCATCGATCACTTTTTGCAGTCGGCTGACTTTATCCGGCACATCCAGCTTGTCATCGCGCTTGAGTTTCAACCGACCATTGTTGATCTCGGCGAAATTATCCAGACCAAACCGTTTTTTCGCTTCAGATACAGATTCGTGGAACTGTGCTGAAATGACGGCACGAACTTCGTGCGGAGGTGGTTGTTGCAGTTCGGTATAGACGGTTTGCCTTGTTTCATCCCAGTTAGGCTCGTTCAAGGTTAGATCCCAGAACGAAACATGTTGCTTGCTTTGCGGCAAATAGAGATCGCCGGAACGCAATGCGTCTTTCATCGCCAACGCTAGTCCCATTTCCCACACATTACGATTGATGCTGCCACCTTGATCTTTGAGGCTGCGACGTAATTCGCGGGGAATGAAGGCTATCGGTGTCGTTTCCGGTAGCTTCTTGAGATCACCATTATCCAGTTGCTGGACAATCTGGATTGCTTTGATCAGATGTCCGGAGCCTTTCGCGACCTCAAATGGTAAGCGGATAAAGTCGGCAAAATACTTTCGTAGACTGGGATAACGGGTCAATAGCAAATCGCAGTAGCCACGCTCTTCCAGGCGCTTGAAGATGCGCAAATCGTCAATGGAAACCAGTAGGTGTTTCTGGTCGATACGCTGCCATAAATCCTGCTTGTATAAAGGCTCCTCTTCGGGCCACTCAAGCAGCACATCTGTGGTATCGAGCACGGCATCAATCGCTTTCTTTTGCCGTTTACGAAATTCCTTATGCTTCTTGTCGTGACTGTTTTTGGTTTGCCGACACAGCTCCGTCATGTACTGATCGTGCATTTTAACTAGGTGATCGAGCAATATCTTTCGGGATTCCAGCAGGAAAC
>JALUYN010000666.1 GCA_027012915.1 Cellvibrionaceae bacterium | reverse complement strand
TCTTGTTACAGGACTTACGCTTGTAACCAGCAGCGGTCTTCTTGAAGCGCTTCGCAGCGCCACTGTGTGCTTTAGCTTTTGGCATGAGAATTCTCTCGGTTAAAGGTTAAAACAAATACTTATCCACTTTCTATGTTATTCCCGTAGGTCGGCTAGAGCGTAGCGATAGCCGACACCGGTGTTAGCTATCGCTACGCTCTAGCTAACCTACGCATCACTGCGTTCAGGTGTTACAAAGATGTGTCAAAGTGCCATTAAGTAAGTCATCTAGGCAGCTAAAAGCCCGATCACTTCTTCTTTTTGGGGGCAATTACCATCAACAGCTGACGACCTTCCATTTTCGGGTGCTGTTCAACGGTGCCGTACTCCTCCAGGTCGATTTCGATGCGTTTCATCATCTCCATCCCAAGCTCCTGGTGAGCCATTTCACGACCACGATAACGTAGGGTTACCTTGGCCTTGTCCCCATCTTCCAGGAAACGCATAAGATTACGCAATTTAATCTTATAGTCTCCAATATCCGTCCCTGGGCGGAATTTGATTTCCTTGATCTGTTGCTGCTTCTGCTTCTTCTTAGCAGCGGCTTTGGTCTTCTTAAGCTCAAACAGATGCTTGCCGTAGTCCATGATCTTACAGACTATCGGTTTTGAATCAGGCGCGATCTCTACGAGATCCAGTGTGGCTTTTTGTGCTTCAGCCAGAGCTTCGTCCAGGCTAACAATACCTACTTGTTCACCGTCGGCGCCGATCAAGCGGACCTCTGTAGCTTCGATCTGATCGTTGATACGAGCTTTCTTAGAGCGTCCTTTGGAATTATCTCTATTAATGGTTCTTGTCTCCATAAACTGCCTCCCCCTTCGGGGACGAGGCCTAAATTGACCCGGTCTTAGGCAACCGGATCAACACCTGCACATCGGTTCTGTTCAGTCCTCGGTTTGAGAATCAGCATCAACTCTGCCTCGGCGCTGAATATCAGCTGCCAAGTGATCTGCGAATTCATCAAGAGTCATGGATCCCAGGTCTTCACCACCCCGGGTACGGACGTTAACAGTACCGTTTTCGACTTCCTTATCACCCACGATGAGCATGTAAGGAATCTTCTGAATTGTGTGCTCGCGGATTTTAAAGCCGATCTTCTCATTTCTCAAGTCTGAAAAGGCCCGGAAGCGGCGGTATTTCAGGGTTTCTTCGACTTTTTTGGCGTATTCGGCCTGTTTATCGGTAATATTCATAACTACCGCCTGTTCAGGCGCCAACCACGCGGGGAATGCCCCTTCGTAGTTTTCGATCAAAATACCGATAAAACGCTCGAAAGAGCCGAGAATTGCGCGGTGCAACATAACCGGAGTCTGGCGAGTGCCGTCTTCGGCCACAAACTGTGCATCGAGGCGTCCAGGCATGGAGAAATCCACCTGAATGGTGCCACACTGCCACACCCGGCCCAGGCAATCTTTCAGAGAGAACTCGATCTTCGGACCGTAGAAGGCACCTTCACCAGGCAGATATTCGAACTCCAGCCCTTTTGAATCCAAAGCATCGGCCAGAGCTTTTTCCGCCTTATCCCAGACCTCATCACTACCCACTCGCTGTTCCGGACGGGTCGACAAGCGGATAATTACGTCGTTAAAGCCAAAATCGGCGTAAACGTTGTACAGCAGATCGGTAAAGATCGACACCTCGTCCTGAATCTGCTCTTCGGAACAGAAGATATGGGCATCATCCTGGGTAAAGCCACGTACGCGCATCAGGCCCTGCAGGGTACCGGAGGCCTCATTGCGGTGGCAGCTACCAAACTCCGCCAATCGCAGCGGCAGATCGCGGTAGCTCTTCAAGCCTTGGTTAAACACCTGCACATGGCAAGGGCAGTTCATGGGCTTAACGGCGTAGTCGCGGTGCTCGGAATGAACGGTAAACATGTTCTCACGGAACTTGTCCCAGTGACCGGAGCGCTCCCAAAGTGAACGGTCTACAACTTGAGGGGTTTTGATCTCTTCGTAACCATTATCGCGCTGCACGCGACGCATGTACTCTTCTACCGCCGCGTAGATGGTCCAACCCTTCGGGTGCCAGAACACCATGCCTGGGGCTTCTTCCTGTAGGTGGAAGAAGTTGTACTTCTTGCCCAACTTGCGGTGATCACGTTTGGCAGCCTCTTCCAGGAAACGCAGGTGCGCCTTCAGTTGTTTCTTATCGGCAAACGCAGTGCCGTAGACCCGCTGCAGCATTTTGTTGTCGGAGTCACCGCGCCAGTAGGCACCGGCAATGTGCATCAATTTGAAGTTGTGGCAGAAACGCATATTGGGCACGTGGGGACCACGGCACATATCCACGTATTCTTCGTGGTGGTAGAGGCCTGGCTGATCATCACGAGCGACGTTTTCATCCAAAATCTCCATCTTGTAGGATTCGCCACGGGCTTCAAAAGTGTCGCGAGCCTCTTGCCAGGAAACCTTCTTCTTGACGACATCGTAGTTGGTCTTGGCCAGTTCCAACATGCGCTTTTCCAGCGCCAGCATGTCTTCTTCCGTCAGCTTGTGCTCAAGATCCACATCGTAGTAGAAGCCATTTTCAATGGTAGGACCGATGGCCATTTTCACATCAGGCCAAAGTTGCTTGATGGCGTGACCCAGCAAGTGCGCGCAGGAGTGGCGGATAATTTCCAATCCGTCGTCGTCTTTGCCAGTGATAATGGCAAGTTCGGCGTCTTCGGTAATCAGATCGCAGGCATCTACGCGCTCGCCGTTAACACGGCCGGCGATGGTCGCCTTGGCCAGACCTGGGCCAATATCGGCAGCCACATCCATAACGGATACAGATTGATCAAACTCGCGCTTGGAGCCATCGGGAAGAGTAATAACAGGCATGATATGTCCTAATATTCAGTGGTCACCCCTACAATGGGCAACGTGATGGAATAACGCCCCGTTGCAGGGCGTGAAAGTCGGGGCGAATTATGCGCGAGCAGCGCCCCGGTATCAACCCGAATCCGGTACTGGTTGCTTGATCTCGCGCACAGATTCCAGAAAGCGGTTGTAACACCCCCAGGGAATTTCCATCGGCTCACCCTTGAGGGATTGCATCGGGTATTGCAGTGACACTACGGTGATGTAATTCTCTTGCAGGGTAAAGCTGGCCAACACCCTTCCCCGTTCACTATCCACGCCCAAGGTCTGAAACGCCGGTACGGGATATTCATCGAGAAACTCCATCGATTGCCACTCCAACCGCATCTTGCGTCGCTGCGCTTCTGCCTTGATGTAATCTTTGGAGATTTTGTAAGCATCGCGGAAGAAGTCTACTTCTCGAGCAATGGCATCTGGTCGATCCCACACCTGCAATTCATAGTAGCCATCCAGCATCCAGTAGCCGCGGCCGGTCATAAAGCCAACAGCCTCGGGGCCTTCGTAGACAAACATTTCCAGAAGGCAATCTTTGGGCGCCCGGACCTGGATGGGAATATCTTCGAAACGGTAATGTCCATCGGGGTCGACTTTGAGCTTGGAGAACTCGGCGCAGCCGGTGAGAAGAACGATAGCAAACAGCAATCGCAAAAAAGTGTTTATGTATTTCAGCTTCACTACTGTCGCTCGCCGTACGTTGAGGATTGTTCTGTCTGGGCACTGTCTCCCCAACTCGAGGGGATTATATTGGCTCTTATATATTTGTGAATGCTGGAGTGCCGCCAATTTGATGGCGTTGCGACATAACCGTGCTTGACGGGATTGTAGTGGATGTAATTGATGTGGTTTTCGAGGTCGCTGGAGTCACGAATCTGATGTTCCCAGAAGCGGCGTTGCCAGATGCTCCGCTCTCGTTTGTTTTTTCTTGAGCTTTTTTCGCTCTCTATTTCGCTCTCTATAATGGGCAATGATCTTGAGAAATTGGATTTAATCAGGGCCCATCGAGTCGAATAGTCGGCATCGCGTTCGGGTAGAGTCCAGATCATATGCAAGTGATCGGGCATTATAACGGCGGCATCAATAGTGAAAGGATGGCGGGATATTGTATAACGGAATGATTGCCTTAGCAGGTCTACGCACTCAACCAATAAACCAGAACGTCGATCTTCCAAATTAACAGTAAAGAAGTAAGTCGCTCCTGCTTCCTTGGCACGTCTGTATCTCACGTTCTCTCCCAATTCGTTGGGCTTCGCTACGCTCAACCCAACCTACACGCACCCAATCTCACGTAGGTTGGCGTTGAGCGCAGCGAAGCCCAGCGCCTCCATCAATCACAAGGCACCACAATCTCTTCGTTAAATTCTAGAGCATTGGGGTCCAGGGTGAAATTTTTGGTCCATTTACCGCTGGGGTGGTATGGGGCGTGGACTGGAACATCGGCTATCACTCCTGAAAACTCACCATCCAACACCTTGACCTGAACTCTTAAGAATTTTCCCCAAGAACCATCAGCAGCAGCAAGAACTCTATCAATCTCTACCTTACTACCCTGCTCTAGCACTCCTAGATAATTACTGTACTTTCCATAAGTACGTCGCTTCGATATAAATCGATTTGATTTGTACAGATCTTTTCGTGTTTCCAATAGAGACAAATGAACATTCAGCTCTAGACAAGCCCCTATGTAATTACTCTCGACTACTTTGGGGAAAGAGACACACCCCGCCAACACCGCACTGAAAGCAAGTAAGATTTTATTCATTATAGTATTGCTCTATAGCTTCACCATACCCGGGTACAGTGCTTATCTTGTGATTGACCGTAAAGATCTCATGAGGCCAAGAAAATTGATTATTTTCCACTGAACTACTTCCCGGCCTAATCGTATTAAACAAATCCCCCATACATACTGCATCCATTTCAGCACACTTACTTTTAGTTTGCTCTACGGGATAATCAAACAAGGGGAGAGCCAATAACTCTCCAGACTTGAGATACCCTCTTCTAACAATGTTATTAACCCTCCATGCCCCAAGACTATGCCCCAAGAGATGATCAGGATTATCCAAAGCAGCCTCGCGCGCTATCGCATCCAAGTACCCTTGAGCATTTAACACAGAATCGTTCACATCCCACAGCACACCAACAGGCCCACCTAGGTCACCTAAAACCCCATCAATTCTTGAAGTAAATCCATATATAACTTTCCTAGTAGATTCTTCATCCGCAAAATTGTGATCAACCATATAGCTATTTCCCGCTATTAGCTTCCCAGCGTGAGAATTCAACATCAACCCCAAATTCAACTCCTGCGCCGTCAGCCCTATACTCTCTGCGTAGCGACCAACCTCCTGTCTAGCATAGTACTGCATAGATTCACCCACAAAATTCTGGGTCAGCCCTGACAGTGGTTTCTCTTGATTCGCCGCCACAAAATTCAACATGCGGCCCAGCTCGGGATTCGCATTGGACAGTGATTGCATAAGAATATCCTGCGCATCAAGCGCTGTTGCCGGAGCATCGGTTAGCCCGACACCGGCCGACAAAGACGATACCAGCAGGTGTCGCATTGATGCATTGGAACCCAACTCTTCCAGAGTTGCCTGTATATCTCCGTCGTTGGCGATCAGGCTTCCCGATGCCATAGAGACCATGGTGTTAAACCCCGCATTCACTGCCGCAGCGGTGGCCGAACCTGCC
>JALUYN010000665.1 GCA_027012915.1 Cellvibrionaceae bacterium | reverse complement strand
TGAACGCCAAGATCCAAGCCTCCAATAGCGTCCACGTCGCGAATACAGCCATACATGAGAATGCCTTCCCACTCATTGGCCACCGCTTTTTCAGCGAGCATATCGCCAAGACAAGCGCGACGCAGTGAGCCTCCAGCATCAACAACAAGCACTTTACCTTTACCCGGCTGTGCAACCTGCTCGCGCACCAGAGAATTATCTTCGAAGCATTTGATGGTGACGATCTCACCACCAAATGAACTGCGGCCGCCATAGTTATTGAACATCGGCTCCACAACCTGGACCAACTCGGGGTACTCGTCGCACAAATCAGGGGTTATATATTCCATAGGTCATCCTAAAAAAGTTATTGAATGTATCTAAATCTTATGAGAGCTGACGCAGGTCGATACCCGCTTGATCACCCTCCACTACCACTTCGTAGCGGGTCAAAGGCTCGAGACTGCCTGGCGCAAGCGCCAAACCGGTCCTCAAATCAAATTGAATTCTGTGCTTAGCGCAAACAATTGTACGATTTTTGATTTCACCGGAATCCAGAGGCCAGTCCATATGCGGACAGCGGTTCTCAATCAGAAAGAACTCGCCTTGCGCACAAACCAGCAGCAGGTTGTGACCTGCAACCTCTATACAGCGACGGTAGCCATCGCTCAAACGTTCAATGTTTTCGAGGGGATGAAAGTGTTCGAGCATACTGGCAACCGAGAACCCAAATCTGCGGAGATTGAATCAGAATCTGCGCCCGCTAGCAATCCTGCAATCAATACCATCCCCGCGGCGGGAAATAATTATCTACAGTCGTGGCGCACAACGAGAAATGGCAATAAAATGGCGGGCTTCGCCGATAGTCCGATGAAACACCCCAACTCATGTCACAACGCCAATTTTCAGTCCCGTACTTCAGTGACAACAGCGTCTATTTCAGTAAGATTCGGGACTTACCATGGCCAATTTGGCTCGATAGCGGCAAACCTGCGCAAGCCAGTGGCCGCTACGACATTATTAGCGCAGCCCCGGAAAGCACACTAACAGCCTGGCCTGACCGAACACTTTGGCAATGCGATTGCGATGAACGATCTTTTGACGACTTTTGGCTTGCCCTAAAAGTTGCACTTCGAGACAAATTACCCGCTCCAGCCCAAGCGAAAGATACCGCTCTGCCTTTCAATGGCGGTGCCATGGGGTACATAGGCTACGATATCGGTCGACAAATGGAACGGCTTGATAACTCTATTGATGACGATATTGGTGCACCACTGGCCCAACTGGGCATCTATCGCTGGGCTCTGATTTGCGACCATCTCACCAAGAGCGCAACCGTAAACTTCTGCGAAGGATTTGATGACAGGAAGCGGGAGCAAATACTGTCTGCTTTACGTCAGCAAGATTGCGCAGCTGCTCAGCCCCTTTCGGTCCATGGACAGACAAACAATACCAATTACCAAGATTATATTGAGGCACTTGGCAGAGTTCACAATTACATTCTCGCCGGCGATTGCTATCAGGTAAATTACGCCCAACGCTTTGATCTGCCGTACGAAGGAGACCCGTTTGCGGGCTATCTGAAGCTCAGACAAGTACTGCCATCGCAATATTCTGCGTATCTCGAAACGCCGGAAACCACAGTCCTCTCGCTTTCACCAGAGTGCTACCTGAATGTGACAGATTCCGGGGAAGTCACAACCAAGCCGATCAAGGGAACCATTGCCCGCGGAAATACGCCGGAACAGGACGAGCGACTGGCGCGGCAACTAGTGCAAAGCGAGAAAGATCGCGCAGAAAACTTGATGATCGTCGACCTCCTGAGAAACGATCTAAGCAAGTCATGTCTTCCCCACTCGGTATCTACCCCCAAACTGTTCGAGCTGGAGAGCTATGCCAACGTCCATCATTTAGTGAGTACAGTCGTAGGAAAAATCGAGTCGCCCGACGTACTAATCAATCTGATTCGTAACTGCTTTCCTGGCGGCTCAATTACTGGCGCCCCCAAAATACGGGCAATGGAAATCATCGAGGAGCTTGAGCAAAGTCGACGCTCCATCTATTGCGGCAGCATCGGCTACATTGGCTTTGACGGTCAAACCGACCTCAATATCGCTATTCGCAGCCTGCAATTTAACAACGGCATGATTCACTGCTGGGGCGGCGGCGGCATTGTCGCCGACAGCGACCCGGCAGCAGAATACCAAGAGACACTGCACAAGGTCTCTATCTTGACGGAAACGCTCAGCGAACACTTTGGTGCCTGACACCCCAGCCCCAGCCCCAGCCCCAGCCAAAACCAGACCATAAAAAAGGGCGCAGATGATATCATCTGCGCCCTTTATCGAGTTCAACTCAAAAGCTGCTGCAATCAGAGTGTCAATTTGCGATTGCTCGCCTTAATAAACTCTTTTTTCAAATCTTCATAGGTATGCACTGCTGGGTACTGAGGAAACTCATCGATAACATTCTGTGGAGATTTGAATAAAATCCCCGCATCCGCTTCTGCAAGCATGGTTGTATCATTATAGGAGTCGCCAGCAGCAATGGTTCTGTAGTACAGGGATTTCAGAGCCACAATAGACTGACGCTTGGGGTTGGCCTGACGAATATTATAATCAGTGATCTTTCCTGAATCATCGACAGTCAGCTTATGACACAATAACGTTGGGTAGCCGAGCTGTTTCATTAGGGGACCTGCGAATTCGTAGAAGGTGTCGGACAGGATAATCACTTGGAAGCGCTCACGAAGCCAGTCAATAAACTCCCTGGCCCCTTCAAGCGGGCTCAAAGTTTCAATAACTTCCTGAATTTCGGTCAAGCCGAGCTTGTGCTTATCCAGCTCAGCCAGACGCATGGTCATCAGCTCATCGTAATCGGGAATATCCCTTGTTGTTGCCTTTAAAGCCTCAATACCGGTTTTCTCTGCAAAATTGATCCAGATTTCGGGAATCAGTACCCCTTCGAGATCCAAACAAGCCAGCTCCACAACGCGCTCCTGAGTGTAATAGATGATAAGAACCGCGCAATTACGCGCGGGTAGAATGCAGCGCAATCTACCCTTTTGTTAACTCAACCGCAATATAAACAGAAGCACTGCCATAAAGGTCAGCACAGATTCACGTGAAACTCCTAACAAATCACTTTAACTAAATGCAGTAAAAATGGATTGTGACAATTAACAGTCCCTCGTTTGGGGGTTATTTTCACCAATATGT
The DNA here is from genome assembly GCA_027012915.1 of Cellvibrionaceae bacterium. The sequence goes on along the minus strand of JALUYN010000665.1, from coordinate 2,407 downwards.
AGTATATATGCGCAACCAAACACCCAGAATGTTGTGTTTTGTGCCACGCAAGGCAATATGTTCCACGAAAACCACCGTGACCACCTTTAGTAAACTTATAGTTATATCTGTATTGCTGTTGTTTATTTTTAAGTTATCAGAAGGTCTGGTATTCTCCCGCGGACTTTAAAAACACCATAATTAACAGGGCTTCACTATGAGCGACAAGCTGCTGAACACCGTCGACCTTGACGCAACGCTCCAGGACAAATCACCTAGGGAAATTTTGGAATTTGCACTTCAAGAATTTGACAATATTGCATTGTCTTTCAGCGGTGCCGAGGACGTCGTCCTGATCGACATTGCCCACAAAATCAATCCCAATATCGAGGTATTCTGCCTGGATACCGGGCGTCTCCATGCAGAGACCTATCAATTTATCGAAAAAGTCAGAAAACACTACGGTCTGAACATCGATATCGTGATGCCCAATGGTGAAGCGGTGAGAAAGTTGGTCAGTAAGAAAGGCCTCTTCAGCTTCTATGAAGACAATCACCAGGAATGCTGTGGCGTTCGCAAAATCTCCCCTCTGCGTAACAAGCTTCTAGAACTCGATGCCTGGGTAACCGGTCAGCGTAAAGACCAGAGCCCCGGCACTCGCGCCCAGATTCCCGTGATTCAGGACGATAAAGCCTTTGCGCGCCCCGACGAAACACTGACAAAATTCAATCCTCTGGCAAACTGGACTTCAAAACAGGTTTGGGATTACATTCGCTACAACGATGTTCCGTATAACGAACTGCATGATCGAGGCTTCGTTTCTATCGGCTGTGAACCATGTACACGTGCCACAGGTCCAAATCAGCATGAACGAGAAGGCCGCTGGTGGTGGGAAGAATCCACCAAGAAAGAATGCGGCTTGCATCAGACCAATATTGAGAGTTAATCCAACACTCTTGAGGAGTACTACGTGAAGATCACTCTAGTAAAGAAGATTCTTGCCGACGGCTCTCCGTGCAAAAAGTGCGCAGATGTCATCGCCAAGCTCGAAGATAACGACCAGATGAAGTTTATCGATGAAATCCTGGTGGCCGATGAGCGCGACGCTGACAGCGCCGGCATGAAGCTGGCCGCGAAGCACGACGTGAGTCGAGCACCTTTTTTTGTGGTAGAACATGAAGGAGAAGGACAGGACGCCCCGGACATTTACACCGTGTACTTCAAATTCGTGAAAGAGGTTTTGGACCAAAAAACTTCAGAAGCGGATGAAATCCAGGAAATCATGAACGACAACCCGGATCTAGACTTTATCTGAGCTCTCTACACCAATTCCGCCCGGGTCTGGCTCGCCTAGCCCCGGGTTATTCTAAAGCTGGTAACCTCATTATTGGCTGCAGACACCTGACACAGTATCTTCGCCTCGTAATTTGATTTCGAATAGAAGCTGCCAGGCTTCTCCACCACCTCAAGATCCATAAAAACCATATTGGTATTCTTGTCAGCCTGATAACGGCTGGAATGGGAATCGATATTTACGTTTCTGACTTTGTAGGGAACGGCCTTGGCTACCTGGTCACGACAGGTAAAAAAGGCGTCACTTAATTCGTAGAGCTGCCGAGACTCACTATCACTACTCGCTTGATTCACAGAACCCTGGCTATTACCCCCCGCCCAAAATGTAGTGGCCATTACAGACATACCAACCACACCAGCACCGGACACTAAGGACGTTATAATCTCGGCTTTTGTGAACATAGCCAGGCTCCCAGTAATATTGAGTACTTATGCCTTGCAGTTTAGATCCTTCTCTCCAGATTTCTGTTAAATGGCGCAACTTTTCACATACAAGTACAGCTTCAGTAAACCGGCAACTCAATAGTTGAGAACAATTCCTCAAGCTCCGCCTTGGAACTGCAGCTATAGGCCTCGGTCACAACATCACGCGTCAAATGCGGGGCAAACAACTCTATAAACTCGTACATATAGCCACGCAGGAAAGTACCACGGCGAAATCCTATTTTGGTGGTGCTGGACTGAAAAAGATGACTGGCGTCGAGGCAGACCAGATCACTATCAAGATCTTTATCGTGCGCCATGGATGCCACAATGTGACGTAGGTTTTGATTACGTCTGCATCGGCCGCGGTAAACACCACTTTTGGTGCAAGCCCTTTATCCATGAAGGCTTCGTCGAGCTTTGAGCGTCCGGTAAAGCCAAACACGTAAGTCACAATTGGATGAGCCGCCACGTCTTCCAGGGTCAACTGGGAAACCTGACACAAAGGGTGATCCTTGGGCACAATAATGGATCGATTCCATCGGTAGCACGGCATCATTACCAAATCACTGAACAGATCAAGGGCTTCGGTCGCAATGGCAAAATCCACCGTGCCGTCAGCGGCCATCTCGGAAATCTGCATGGGAGTCCC
>JALUYN010000664.1 GCA_027012915.1 Cellvibrionaceae bacterium | reverse complement strand
CCACTAAACTCACTTCTCGCGCCTAGATTGGCGCGATTTGAGACGCAACAGAAGCATCAGAATTAGTGTTAACAGGCCCTAGGAATAAGAAACAACACATCGCCATAGGCTATGGCGGAGGAAAAATCAGAGGTACACCACAAATGTTGCCGAGCCAATCCGCGCTCAACTTGACCCAGTAGCTGCGGCTCCACCGAGGGCAACTCGCCACGATTGAGCAATCCCATCAGCGAGACATCGTCGACCGTACAACACACCTCATGCCCCATTTCTACCAAACCAGCCGCCGTAGCTACGGCGCGACAGTCACCTCCCAACACAGAAACATGGCTCACCTCGTTGTTGGCGGGGGTGTAAACCTCTGTTATAGCGCCTGAACATGTAAGAACAATGACAACTCGATGACACAGGCGGCATGAATATTCCTGTCGTTATTTTCGTTGTGTCACCGCAGCTTCAGAAAACAGCCACGAAAAAGACACGGGGTATTTTTACAGTCAGGTGGACTACACTTCACCCCACAAGGAGCACACCATGTTTAATCGTTTGACTGCCGCAGCCCTGGCCGTGGCATTGATGTCACCTCTGCCGACACTGGCCGGCTATTGGAATTGGGATGGCCACAGCTTCTGGAAACACCGGGACGACAACCACGACAATTGGTATCCACGTCAACCTAAGAACAACAAGACCGCGGTGGAACTGGGACCTCGCCCTTTCTTTTTGGTAGAAGACATGGACGACGGCCGTCTGAAACGAAAGCTGGCGAGCTGCAACAAGAAGAACTTCAAAAAATCCGACTTTTCCATCGGTCATCGCGGCGCGCCGCTGCAATTCCCCGAACACACACGTGAATCCTATGAAGCCGCGGCGCGCATGGGCGCCGGCATTCTGGAATGCGATGTTACCTTTACCAAAGACAAAGAGCTGGTGTGCCGCCATTCACAATGCGATCTGCACACCACCACCAATATTCTGGAAACACCCCTGGCGGCAAAATGCTCCAAAGGGTTTCAACCAGCGCAATTTGATGCCGAAGGCAAGCTGATTGCACCTGCGTCTGCACAATGCTGCACCAGCGACATCACACTGGAAGAATTTAAAACCCTGAAAGGCAAGATGGACGCCGCCAACCCCCGCGCCGCTTCCGTTGCCGAGTACCTGGACGGGACCGCCAACTGGCGTACGGATCTCTACGCCAGTCGCGGCACTCTCATGACTCATAAAGAGAGTATCGAGTTGTTCAAGAAGCTGGGAGTCAAAATGACGCCCGAATTAAAGTCACCGAGCGTGGAGATGCCATTCGATGGCTTCACCCAAGAGGACTATGCGCAGAAGCTGATCAATGAATATCGTGAAGCTGGCGTACCAGCGCGCAAAGTATGGGCGCAATCGTTCAACCTTGACGATGTTCGCTACTGGATCGACAACGAACCGCGCTTCGGCCAGCAGGCCGTGTACCTGGACGGTCGCTACAGTAATCCAGACTTTGACCACCGCGATCCAGGCTCCTGGCAGCCAAACATGCAGCAGCTCGCCGACCGCGGGGTTGAGGTTATCGCCCCCCCAATGTGGATGCTATTGGAAAACGTCAACGGCAAAATTGCCCCATCACGCTATGCGGTTGAAGCTCGCGCGGCGGGCCTGAATATCATCACCTGGACTATCGAACGCTCCGGTCCCCTGGCAAATGGCGGAGGCTGGTATTATCAGACCCTGAACGGCGCCAATCCCAACCCATACGATCCTTCCGCACCGAGCCTGATTAACAGCGACGGCGATATGATGGAAGTACTGCACGTACTGGCCAGGCAGGTGGGCGTTATCGGCGTATTCTCCGACTGGCCGGCAACTACCACCTACTATGCCAACTGCATAAACCTGAAGTAGACGCCTCAGACGATTCTGCACAAGGGTCGGAGTAGTTTCGCTACTCCGACTCGGATAATGCTCTACCCCATAGCGCCACAGAGATTAATATCGATAAACGCCACTGCGAATATCTTGATAAATCTCAAGGGTCATCGGTTGATACGCGGTCTCTCCAGGTAACAGCACCCAGACGTCATCCTCGGTTTTATCCGGATTAAACCCCGCCGCTTTTAGATCAGACTTTTGGTATTTAAATGTACCGGTCACCGCCAGGCTGTCAGTAATTCGCACAAATAATGGAATCGCGTAGCTAGGCAACTGTCCGGCTAAAAACTCATACAGCTCCTGCCCATCCAGAGTCTGCTGTTCAGCTTGGGTAACCACCACCATACCCGCCTTACCGTTGGTATTTGGAATCTCTACACCAAAGGCCACAGACTCACTAATGGCCGGGTGATCAGCAACTACGCCCTCGAGCTCGGTGGTGGAAACATTTTCGCCTTTCCAGCGAAAAGTGTCGCCGAGACGATCGACAAACTGCGCGTGGTTAAAACCAAGATCACGCAAGATGTCGCCAGAGTTAAACCAGGCATCGCCCTTTTTAAACACATCGCGCAAGATCACCGCCTCGGATTTTTCCTCGCTGGTGTAGCCATCAAATGGCGTTTTCTCGTCAATGCGCCCGAGCATCAAGCCCACACCGTGGCGCCCTACTTTTTCCATAAAACCTTTGCGATTGCGAATCGGTGCGCCGGTTTCTTTGTCATATTTCACCAGCTCGTACTTCACCGGTGAAAAACCAACCGTGTTATCGAAGTTGAGGATATTGGTGAAACCGATATTGCCTTCGCTGGCACCGTACAACTCCATCACCCGTTTGACGTCAAAGCGCTTTTTGAAATCTCTCCAGATTGCCGGTCGCAGGCCATTGCCAATCATTTTAGTGACGCGATTGTTGCGATCTTCAGGGCTGGGTGGATTGTTCATCAGATAGCGACAAATCTCTCCGACGTAAGCCATCGATGTGGCGTCGAAACGGCGCACGTCGTCCCAGAATTTTGAGGCGCTGAAGCGCCTTGCCATGGCCAGCGTCGAAGTACCCGCCAATGCACACCCCCAACAGATCACAAGCGCTGTCGCGTGATAGAACGGCAAAGTGACATAGAAGATATCGTCGGGCGTCAGGCGCATGGCGGAAATACCGAAGCCGCCATAGGCTTTGACAAAGCGGCCGTGAGAAATCACCGACGCCTTCGGCAGCCCGGTGGTGCCCGAAGTGAAAATATAGAAACAGTGATCGCTGGGATAGGTTTCGATCAGTTCTGGGTTCTGTTTGCTTTTGCGCTTAATTTCCAATGAGAGATTGCGATATTTCGACGGCGCTGTACCCGCGTCTTTAAGGGTGTCGCAATCGGCCAGCCAAAATACGCTATCTTCAGCAGGCGCCACGCCCTCGCGCACATCTTCGAATGCAGCAACACATTCTTCACCGACTACGAAAGCATCGATATCAACCAATGTCAGGCTGTGCAGGAGAACCTTGCCTTTCTGTGATGTATTCACCATCACAGCAACCACACCCAGCTTGCTCAGAGCTGCCACCACGGCTAACAGTTCCGGACGATTTTCGACGAACACAGCCACCTTATCGCCTTTTATCAAACCCTGTTTTCGGAAAACAGCCGCCAGTTGATTCACCCAGGCGTTAAAATCTTGATAGCTAATTCGCGTATCTTCATAGGCGATTGCGATACCGTGAGGATTCTTTTCCACGGCCTCTTCCAAAAGCAGCCCCAGCCCCAACGGTGTGTCGCTTTTCTGGCGGGCCGAGAGAAGCAGCCCCTTAGCGGTACTGCGGATATGCGGTAGCTCTTGGGCCACTTTAAAGAAAAGTTTGGGTAGCGTAATTACGTCGGCACGGCTCATTGTGCGCTCCTGTCTTTAGCAATTTATAGTTTTATCGTTGTTTTTATTCGTTGCGGCCTGTCCATTACCAGAGCAGTTATTGACTGTTTTTTGTTTTTTGCTAAGCATATCGGCAAATTCAAACCGGCAGCAAGAGCGCCGGAGAAAAAGACAACGACAGAAAAACAAAAAGACAACCACAGAGAGATCCCATGCGCAGTATCAACGTAACCGCCCCCCTGGCTGCGGCCGTAGTCAGCGTTGAAGTCGAAGTTGGCGACAGCGTTTCCCCGGACACCCCCGTAGTCATACTGGAATCCATGAAGATGCAAACCACCATCACCGCAGACCAAGCCGGTGTTATCTCTCACGTTGCCGTACAAGCCGGAGAGACTATTCAATCGGGCACGGTGATGGTTTCAGTTACTCCGAGCGACACCGGAGCCCAGCGCACTCAGACCACCAACACCCAGAGCCAGCGCAGTAACAAAGCTCTCGCTGATTTCCAACAGCGTCAGCAACAAACTCTGGACGACGCCCGTCAAATCGCCGCGGACAAACGCCATCAAAAAGGGTTTCGCACCGCCAGAGAAAACCTGGCAGATCTTACCGATCAGGACAGTTTTATCGAATACGGTCAATTTGCCATCGCCGCGCAACGCCGTCGCAAGCCACTGGATGAACTGATCACCGAAACTGCCGCCGACGGCATTATTACTGGCACCGCGAGCATCAACGGACAACAGTGTGAGGCCTCTCGCGCCAAGACAGCTGTCATCGTCAACGACTACTCGGTGCTGGCCGGCACACAGGGATACTTCCATCACAAGAAACTGGACCGCATCCTGGAAGTGGCCCACAAAGATCATCTGCCCGTGGTTATGTACACCGAAGGCGGCGGTGGCCGTCCCGGTGACACAGACGTCAAAACCGTCATCGCCGGCCTCAATGTGACTTCGTTTTCTGCCTGGGCCTCCCTCAGCGGTGTGGTACCGCGTATCGCAGTCAACAACGGCAACTGTTTTGCCGGTAACGCCGCACTGTTCGGCTGCGCCGATATTCGTATTGCTACGCGCAGCTCTTCCATTGGCATGGCCGGTCCGGCCATGATCGAAGGTGGCGGCCTAGGCAGTTTCAAGCCCGCCGAAGTCGGGCCCGCGGAAGTGCATACCCGCAATGGCGTGGTGGACATAGTCGCGGAAGACGAAGCCCACGCCACTCAGCTGGCAAAGCAGGCGCTTTCCTATTTCCAGGGTGATATAAGCCAATGGGACTGCGATGATCAGGGCTCTCTCAACAGTGCACTGCCGGAAGATCGCCGCTTCGTCTATGACGTGCGCAAGATCATCACCACACTGTTCGACCGCGACAGTTTTCTTGAACTAAAACCCAACTTTGGCACCGCACTGATCACCGGTTTTGCCCGCATTGAAGGCAAACCTGTCGCTGTACTCTGCAACGACTGCAAAACCCTGGGCGGAGCCATCGATGGAGAAGCCGCCGGCAAGGCCGCGCGCTTCCTGGAACTGTGCAACAGTTTCCAGATTCCACTGGTGGCCCTGGGCGACACTCCCGGGTTTATGGTGGGCCCTGACAGTGAAGCCGGTGGTGCGGTAAGGCAGATGTCGGAATTGTTTATCGCCGGTGCCAAATTCAGCGCGCCTTTGGTAGCGGTATTTCTTCGCAAAGGTTACGGCCTCGGTGCCATGGCCATGGCTGGCGGGGGCTTTTTGAGGCCTACCTATACAGTCACCTGGCCCACCGGAGAGTTTGGCGCCATGGGGCTTGAAGGCGCGGTGCGTCTCGGCTTTAAAAAAGAGTTGGCCGCC
>JALUYN010000663.1 GCA_027012915.1 Cellvibrionaceae bacterium | reverse complement strand
GAAATGTATCGCAAATGATGGAAGCTGGCGCCTACGAAGTTCAGAGATTTGAATATAACAGCGTCGCCTGGCTTCCCAATAGCGGGACAAGATCAGATCAGCTCCAAGGGATTAGCTATCCCGCACCCAAAGACGAAAGCCGTACCGGCGATCAGAAGCAAGCCACCAGCGGCCCCTAAACACGCGACTGACACAAATTGAAAGAGGTCTACGCCATGAAAATGATGACTAAGTTTTTGACTGTAATTGCAGGACTCGCTTTTCTTTCATCTGCCCACTCAGTGGTGATCGTTGCCAATGATTACGAAAATCTCGAAGGTGCGAAGATTGAGATACTGCACAATGAAGAGAAGAACTCTGGCACAGTCATTGTTCACAAGGACGAGTGCAGGAACTGCGCTCCCGTTACCCTGAAATATCAGGGCGGATTTATTTACAGCGTCAACGGTACTATCAAGCCCTATACCATTGACAGCCCAAGAAACGGGCAAGGTGATATTAGCTATAAACCCGAAGATATGTCTGTCGGCCATATCAACTTCTACCAGTAAAGACGAGAGGTACCCACCATGACACCGAAAAAGCCTTTCTTCCAAAAGCTTGTGCACACTCTAATTTGCACTTCGTCTTTGCTAGCAATGCCAAGCTATGCAGATGATACTGATATTTTTGTTGAGATCGAACAAGAAGGTGCCGCCACTTACCAGCCCAATGTGTTATTTATATTCGATACATCGGGTTCTATGGGTAACAATGTCACTATTCGTGAAGATTATGATCCGGCTGTAGACTATGGCGGCTCAGATCCCAACAAGATCTACGTCTACAACTCGAATCTTTCCACATACATCACTTCTCTAACCGATAGCCAAAATAGCTGTAAAGCTATGAAGGATCAAATCACAGACAGGACGATTTCCGGTAACGGTGACCCCACTTGGTACGGTAAGGCCGCATACTGGCAAGAGCGCTATTGGGATCAGGACCGCTGGCGCACTATTTGTGGATCCTGCTACGGTTTTTCTCAAAACGCGAGAATTGACTGCCAGGCTGACCAGGGTAAGCACGGTATCGATGACACCAGCACCAAGGTATATACAAAGAACGGGGATACCGCCGGCCCCTACAGCAGCTCTTCCTCAGGACAATTTGGCTGGGGCAATATCAACACCTACTACTACGTGTCGGCCAATTATCACGACTATCTTCAAACTACTACCACAACCACTCGTCGCAAGATTGATATCATGAAAGACGAGGCGAAAGATTTGGTCGACAACTTTGAAGGGCTGAATTTGGGACTGATGCGCTTTAACTCTGAACATGGTGGCTATGCAATTCACCACTTCTCAGACATGTCAGATGCCGGCGAAAAAACGATCATGAAAAACCGCATCGACGCCTTACCCGCCAGCGGCTGGACACCCTTAACAGAAACCCTGTGGGAAGCCGGACGCTATTATCGCGGAGACTCTCCTGATTACGGAAATCTCGCCGCCGTTCCCAGCGGTGTCATCAGCGGAGGAAAATACAACTCACCAGTGGTTAACTCGTGTCAAAAGAACCACATTGTACTTCTCACAGATGGCCAGCCCACACGGGATGACGGTCGAGACTCTAATATTCGAGGTTTAACAGGAACTAACTGCTCACACACAGGCGGAGGACTAGCCACTAATACCTGCCTAGATGAACTGTCGCAATACATGTTCACCAAAGATCAAATATCCGAATTTAGCGGCGATCAAACCTTTATCACCTATACCATCGGATTCGATATTGACATGGATTTGCTGCAACAGACTGCCACCAAAGGCGGCGGTAAATACTATACAGCGGGCAACTCCACTGAATTGAAAGCTGCGTTTACTGAGATTATTGCGGACATTCTCGATACCAACACGACCTTTACTGCCCCCGCAGTAACAGTGAATGCCTACAATAACCTACAGCACAAGAACGAACTCTACTACGCAATTTTCAAGCCCAAAGCCCGCACTCGCTGGCCCGGCAACATCAAACGCTACAAACTGGATGCTAACGGTGATGTAGTTGATGTGAACGACGCCGATGCGGTAGACCCAACAACCGGCTTCTTCCATAACGGCGCCAAAAGTTGGTGGTCTAAATCCACCGACGGCGATGACGTCGAATCCGGAGGGTTTGCCGAACAACTTGAAACTGTTAGCAAGACCTATGTCTATACAGGTTCTGGTGCCCCAAGTAACGTGTCGCTCAATGATTCCAAGTACTTACTCACTAAGAGCAACACCAATATCACCAATGCCATGATGGGACTCCCCGACGGTACTACAGACGCTGTACGCAATAATCTGATTGACTGGGCGAATGGCGTCGACGTGGATGGCGTTGACCCTGTTGACAATTATCACAATTATGCGGCTGATCCACTTCATACACGCCCAGCAGTCGTAACCTACGGCGGAACAGCTACCGCTCCGGATGATGTGGTCTATGCCATGACGAACTTTGGCGCACTGCATGCAATAGATACCGACAACGGCAAAGAAATCTTCCGCTTCATGCCCCAGGAGCTTCTACCTAACATTAACCTGTTCTACGAAGATGAAGCCTCTAAAGACAAGATCTATGGCCTAGACGGTCCACTGACCGTATGGCGCCAGGAGAGTGACGATTCAGACGTAACGATTGAAGCGTCGGATGGGGACAAGGTTTACCTATACTTAGGCATGCGACGCGGCGGTAATAATTACTATGCTCTTGATGTTACTGACCGCAGCAATCCCAAGCTACTCTGGAAAATTGAAGGCGGAGAAGGTGACTTTACCAACCTTGGACAAACTTGGTCTGCACCTCAGTTAACTACAGTCAACTGGGATTGTGATACTTCTGGCCAGAACTGCACAAGAAAGCCAGTACTGTTTTTTGGCGGCGGCTATGACACCATTCATGACACTACAATCACACCAACCACTGGTGATTTGGGCAGCACCATCTTTATGGTGGACGCAGAGACAGGTGAATTGCTGTGGAGCGCAGGTAAAAATGGTGATTTAGCACTCACAATAGAAAACAGCATTCCATCAACTGTAAAACTTGCTGATATCAATGGCGATGGAGCAGCTGATGTTTTGTTTGCACTGGATATTATGGGGCACTTTTGGCGAGTCGACTTCAACAAAGAAAGCCGAAGCGCCAGTGATTTTGCAACTGGGGCCATGATTGCCGATGTATCGGGCACTTCCGGTAGTGAGTTACGCCGCTTCTATAATTCTCCGAGTGTCTCTGCAATATCCCCGGTAGGCGCCGCTTCTTTCTATGTCGTCAGTGCCGGATCCGGATATCGTGCGAATCCTAAAGAAGAAGTTATCGCCGACAAGTACTTTGTCATCTTTAGCGAGAGCGTATTCTCCGCGCCAAAAAATGATGATGGCGACGTAGAATATAAGACCATTGCCTACTCAGAGCTGCATAACGCCACTTCTACACCGGCGAAGAAAGCTGATAATGCACCTTATGGTTTTTACATCAACCTGTCTGGTAAGGGCGAAAAAGTGCTTTCAGAAGCGACCGTCTTTGCCGGCACTATTTTCTTCACCACTTACCTAACATCGGGAACACCGGATCAATGTGGCGTCAACATTGGCTCTGGTAAGCTATATGGTATCAACCCTCTTTCAGGGGTAGGGAAATTCAATAACTCTCGCAGTATTAATTTGAAGCACGGCGGTATAGCCTCTTCCCCGGTAATCATCATGACTGGCGATAGTGGCAAGACAACACCTGTACTATGCGTTGGTACTGAGTGCTTCGTTGACGGCGAAGAGGGAATCCCCCTTCGTACCACAGATTTCCTGAAAAAAACCTACTGGAGAGAACAGTAAATGACAGCTAAGCAAGCTACTTTCAAAACTCAGAGTGGCTTTACTCTGATAGAACTAATGATTGTCGTTGTCATTCTCGGCATCATCGCCGCCGTGGCACTACCTTCATACAGAGAGAGTGTCGTGGCTACCCGGCGTAGCGACGGTATGATTCTGATGAATCAAATTCTGCAGGCTCAGGAAAGGTACTTTGTAAACAATATGACCTACTCAGCAGACCTCACTGATCTGGGTTACACCTCGGCAGGCAACATTGAGTCGGAGAAGGGTTTTTACAGGGTTTCCGCAGCAGCCTGTGGAGGCGGCATCACCGAATGCGTCAACATAACCGCGGTCCCCCAGGATGGCCAGGCGGTTGACGGCAATCTGACGATAAACTCTCAGGGACTAAAAACTGGTAACTGGGATCTGAAATAAGCACGAGACGAGCTGTAAGAGAAGTCGTAAGCCTTCTTTTACAGCTTTATTAAGAGCTAGGGCCTGTTAACACTAATTCTGATACTTCTGCTGGAGACTATTTTTGTTCCCAGTCAGGCGGAATGAGCGCCATTTAGTCATTCTAAATAAGCGAATTCCAACGCAGCTGGGGGCGAAAATAGGCCCAGCCCTTCGGGTTGCGCCTCAAATCGCGCCACTCGTTGTTGCTCGTCGCTCATTTAGAACCACTAAACTCGCTTCTCGCGCCTAGATTGGCGCGATTTGAGACGCAACAGAAGCATCAGAATTAGTGTTAACAGGCCCTAG
>JALUYN010000662.1 GCA_027012915.1 Cellvibrionaceae bacterium | reverse complement strand
ACGACCTACGTCGGGTGTTGGCTTACAGTATGATCAACCAGATAGGTTTTATGGTTGTTGGTATTGGTATTGGAACTTCACTTGCACTTAATGGTGCTGTTGCTCACGCCTTCAACGATGTCATTTTTAAAGGGCTATTAATGATGACAATGGGGGCAGTATTGCATATGACGGGAAAAATCAATGGCTCAGAGCTTGGTGGCTTGTACAAAAGCATGCCCAAAACTACCATTCTCTGTATTGTCGGTGCAGCATCCATATCCGCATTCCCGCTGTTCAGCGGCTTTGTATCCAAATCCATGATCATGAGTGCGGCCATAGCTAATGGGTATGATTATGTTTGGTTGGCACTGCTATTCGCTGCAGCAGGCGTATTCCATCATGCTGGTATTAAAATCCCCTATTTTGCATTCTTTGCCCATGACTCTGGCATTCGAACTTCAGAGCCGCCCAAGAATATGTTGGTAGCAATGGGGATTGCCGCAATACTGTGTGTCATTATTGGTACCTTCCCAGCCCAAACTGTTTATGCTTTATTGCCCTGGGATGTCGATTATCATCCGTATGACGTTACTCATGTGCTAACTCAGCTACAACTACTGTTTTTCTCTGCATTAGCCTTTGTTTGGTTGAATCGGCAGAATATGTATCCTCCAGAATTGCCTTCCACCAACCTCGATGCAGACTGGTTTTACCGCAAATTGGCGCCAGGGTTTATTCTGCCTGTCTATTATTCAGTTACCGAGGTAATGGCTAAAATAGAAGGATTGGCAAAAAGTGGTATTAGACGACTGATAAACAACTCCTACGATGGAGAAAACAATCGACCTAAAGGGTATTTTGCTCAGTTATGGCCAACGGAACTCATGGTCTTTTGGGTCGCCTTTTTACTTGCAGGTATTCTGATCGTTTATTACATATAGAACTTCATACAGACTCACTACAAGTGAAGTCATTCAGTGAAAATTCTAAGCGTGGTATTTTTCATGGTATTACGAATTGCCAAGAATATAAGACGTTGAATATAGAAGTTAAAAATGGCCTGTTGATGATCGAGTGGGAATAGGGCCAACGCAGATTCGTTGGCTCCCGACTTGCTGAATAACAAAAAGCCCGGTATTCACTGTTTTTTTGTTTCCGGGGTTTGACGGATCGGCAATGGTCAACGATTGATAGAGCTGGTCTCGATCACTCGATTTCGGCCTTGATCCTTGGCTTGATACATGGCGAGATCGGCTCTGTGCATAAGCTCATTGATGTCTGTGCCTCCATCGGTACCTATAAGGCCTATGCTGGTGGTCAACTGCAGAGGTTCGCTAAGGGATTTCAGGGTGATATTGCTCACATCGTCGCGCAGTCGATTTGCCAGTGTTCTGGCAGATTGGATGGGTTCGTTGACCAACAGTGCGAATTCTTCACCTCCGAGGCGACCAAACACATCCGTTTCTCTTACAGATCCCGCCACGGTTTCGGTAAAGCGGCAAAGCACTTCGTCGCCAACACTGTGACCATAGCTGTCGTTAATTTTCTTGAAATAGTCCAGGTCGAATATCAGCAGGCTGCAGGCTGCAGGCTTGCTGTTTACGCGCAGCCAGCTTTAACAGAGCAGTGGCGTCCTGCACAAAGCTACGACGGTTGAGAATGCCGGTGAGCGAATCGGCTCTGGCTTCCTGCTCGGCTTTGAGCTTTGCCTGTTTCAGTTCCCGGGTTCTCTCTTCCACTTGTTCTTCGAGAAGTGCTCGCGCGTTTTCAAGGTGAGCCAGGTGTTGCTGCTCAGCCTGTTCTTTTTTCTGCCGCAGGCGACGGATTTGCAGTCCCATGGCAAACATTATGGTGAGCATCTCAACAAAGGAACCCACTGGTGGCCAGTAGTAGTTCATCATGGTGTGCTCTACCAACCCGAGATCTCGCAGCGCCTGTGTGATCAACCCAAATACAAGAATGCCCCAGGCAATGGTGAATGCTCCGGCTTCGGGTATGCCTTGTCGCCAGCGAGTGAGGGAGGCGAAGAGTACGACCGGGTAGAGCAGTAGCGCCACAGTGATGGTAATCAGTGCCAGGGCCTTGATCTGCAGCAGGGCTGCGAACAATAGCAGTGCGGCATTGGCGATCATCAGTTTTATAATTTTGTCCAGGCGAGGAGTGTGCTTTTTGGTATATAGAAATGCACGGGCAAACAGCAGTCCCAGTAAGATGGTAATGGCACCGCCGCTCGACATCAGGCTCCAATGAAAACTGTCACGCAGCAAAAACTGATGGGTGTATCCCAATATGGTGGCCCAGCAGAAGACCTTTGATATCGCATACGCGGAGTAGAGGTAGGCGAGTCGCTCCCCTGTGAGCAACCCCGCCACCAGCGCAAATATCGCAATCAGGAAGAAACCACCAAACAGAAAACTCATGAGAGTTGTCTCTCGCAGGTAGCTCGCTTGGAGTTGATCCGGGGACCAAATGCGCATGCTCGGGTAGGTGTAGCCACTCTCATTCGAGCCAAAGCGAATCATCACATCGAGAGTTTGGTGAGGGCTTAGAGTCAGGGGCACGACGAAGCGATGATGGTCAATTGGCCTGTGAGAAAACGACCGCTCCATGGAAAGTCGCAGTGATGGTACAAAAGAATCTGAGCTGTTTGCCTCTGCTGCTCGAGTATAGGCGCTCAAGTGGATAAGTTGATGGTCAATGTACTCGAGGTTAACTGTCAGATTATCAGAGTGCTTATTGTGTAACTGAAAGAATGACCAGTAGGCGCCGGATTGCAATCCAGTGGATCCAGCCGAGGAGAGAGGGCTGAATTTACCGTCTGCCAATACTTGTTGCACCTGTTCGATGCTCATGTTTCCCAGTGGATCGTGATAAATGCGCTCTTGCCCGGTTCTCTGAGCGCCTTGTTCATTGTGATCTACTGCAATTGGTTGAAGCTCCGCCCAGGCGAAGGACGAGAGCCATAACAAGAGGCAGCCCGAGAACAGAGTTACGATTGTAGGTTTCTTTAGAGTAGGCGTCTTATGTTGAATGGGCATTACTTCTGGAATACAAACTGGGTTTCGATACACGCAGTATATACGAAGTGGCGCTTTTTTAAGCGTTGAAATCAAGACATCCAAGACGCGTGAGAGTCAGTTTTAATGACTGTCTTGGTGGATAGAGTCAAGTGGAGTGGCTTCACAAAATGTTATGATATAACATTACAATCTTGTGATTGAGAAAACCACTCACTTCTTTGACTTGGAGATACTTGTGAAGCGCAAATTTATTTCTGTGCCCATGATCGTGGGTGTATCAGCGATTGCCGGTTGGGCTAACGGGGTGGCTGCCCAATCTGATCGTACTGAAAGTAGAACTATTGAGAATATTGTTGTTGTTGGAACACGGCAGGCGTATCAAGGCGAGTTCGATGCGTTCGAGGTTCCCCAGTCAGAGCTGAAAATTGATGCGGAAACATTGCGTAATGCCGGCACTATTGATCTCGTTCAGGCATTGGATTTGTCGGCCTCTGTGGCCAGGCAGAACAATTTTGGTGGCCTATGGAATAGTTTCGCAATTCGTGGGTTTGTCGGTGATGAAAACCTGCCGAGTAATTATCTAGTGAACGGATTTAACGCTGGTCGTGGCTTTGGTGGAGCCCGCGACCTCTCCGGTGTTGAATCTGTTGAAGTTTTAAAGGGCCCACGCGCGGCTCTATTTGGCAGAGGTGAACCTGGCGGCACGGTTAATTTGGTTACCAAGCGTCCAACCTTTGAGACTGCAGGTGAATTGAGTCTTTCGGCAGGTAGCCACAGCACCTATCGCGCGGACTTTGACTACACAACCCCTCTGTCTGACGATCTGGCCATACGTATTGTGGGTGCCTACGAAGATGCCGAGAGCTTTAGAGACACTGTTGAAACCGAGAAACAAGTGTTGAGTCCTTCCGTAGCTTGGAACATCAGTGATCAGAGCCGACTCGTCTACGAGATGGAATACAGTCAACAAGAGACGCCTTTCGACCGCGGTGTTATTGCAATCAATGACAAGTTGGGCGTTGTTTCTGAGAGTCGCTTCCTTGGAGAGCCGGGGTATGGCCCGATCGATACCAAAGTACTTGGCCACCAGCTGGAACTTCAGCATGATTTTAACGATGAGTGGAGCGCGCTAGTTGGATTTAACTACCGTGATACCGAACTCAAAGGCTGGGCATCAGAAAACGGTTTTGGCGCTCCGGATGCCAACGGCGACTACAATCGCTTTACCCGCTATCGGGACTACGAGGCGACTTACAAAGTATTCCGTGCCGAGTTGACCGGTAACTTTGAGCTGGGTGGATTGGCACACCGCATTATTGTAGGTGTCGATGCTGACAAGTTTGCGAATGATCAATTTGCTCTGAGGGATAGAGCTACTGCGCAGATCATCAACATTTATAACCCCGTCTACGGGAATTCCCCTCTGGCTTCTCTTAGCCCAACCACGCAAATTGATCGCATTGAGACACAGGAGTCTCTGGGCCTGTACGTTCAGGATCAAATTAGCCTGACCGATAAATTGGAGATTCGATTTGGTGCTCGATTTGATGATTATGAACAAGACCTGAAAAACCGCGCAGCGAGCTCTGAGTCTGACTACTCCGAGACTCATGTGAGTCCCCAGTTTGGTGTGGTCTACCAGGCTTCAGAGGCCTTGTCGTTCTACGCTGTTTACGGAGAGAATTTCCGTCCACTTTCAGGTGCAACCGATGAAAACGGGCTAGACCCAAACCTGTCGGAGTCGAAGGAAATTGGAGTTAAATTCAGCCTCAATGATGGTGCCCTGGTCGGAACCCTGGCGTTCTTCGATGTGGATCAATCCAATATCGCCACGTTTGACGCTGACTTTAATCCTACGGCAGTCGGGGCCGCGGGTAGTAAGGGAGTTGAGTTAGATCTTACGGGCAATCTCACCGACACCCTAAGCATCTGGTTCTCTTACGCATACGTAGATGCTGAAACGGAAAATGACTACACCAGCGCCGTTACCTGGACCTTTATTCCTGCTGGATCGGATCTGCTTAATGTTGCCAAGAACCAGTTCAACCTTCAGCTGGCTCAAGAAACTCAGTTGGCCGGTAAAGCGCTGACCTTGATTGGTGGCCTCACGTACATCGGCGATAGAAGCGGTGAATTCGGCGATCCGAACTTTGAACTGCCAAACTACACTACTGTTCGTATCGCAGCGGACTACGAGCTTTCAAGTTCTCTGGCGCTACGTGCTGAAATCAATAATCTTTTTGATGAGGAGTACTACACCAACTCTTACGCAGACGTTTGGGTGCAACCTGGTGCTCCGCGCAGTTTCCGCGTGTCAGCAGACTATCGTTTCTGATTGGAGATTGTTATGAGCAGATCGGAAAGACTGTGTGTGAGTCAACTGCAGGTAACTCGCTTAGGAAAGAAGGTGCTAAACGGTATTTCATTCCGTGTGGATAGCGGCGAAGTCTATGCGCTTCTAGGAGGCAATGGTGCGGGGAAATCTACCACATTGCTGAGCTTTCTAGGGCCTGTTCACACTAAATTTGATAAAATCAGCGCCTATGGAAATTACAAAAGCGCAATTTAAAATCATTGAGCATTTGCTCCCAATACAACGGGGTAATGTAAAAATACCGAATATACAGGTG
>JALUYN010000661.1 GCA_027012915.1 Cellvibrionaceae bacterium | reverse complement strand
CATAAAATCGACACCGATATGGCAGGCAACCTCCCACATCGCCAGACTTTCAACTCCCTCTACAACCACCTGCATACCCAAGCGGCGCGCCATGGAAATAGACGACTCCATCGCCGCTCGCTTGGATTCATCGTGGTGTAATTCCAGCATAAACTGCTTATCAATTTTGACACTATTAAACGGCAAGTGCTGCAGCCGTTCGATTGTAGAAAAACCGGCACCAAAATCATCAATTGATAACTTCAATCCATTGATCGACAAACGACTTAGCACTTCCAAGACCGCAGTAAAGTCCTCGGCCAGACCAGTCTCTGTCACTTCAAGTATTACTTTTGACGCTGGTACCTGAAACTCTTCCAGCTTACCCAACAGATATTCTGGAATCTCTAACGTCCCCAGCATACCCGCAGAAATATTAAACGAGACATGAGTGTGAAGCCCCTTCTCATGCCATTGGCGCCATTGCTTTAGGGTTTCATCAATGACATACAAGGTCACCGGCCGAATTAGATCCGTATTTTCCAGCTCCTCGATAAACTGTCCCGGATAAATGACACCGCGAGTCGGATGGTGCAGACGCAACAATGCTTCCGCGCTGTACAATTTGCGAGTCTGAACATCGATTATCGGCTGGAAATACACTTGAAATTGCTGCTGTTCGATAGCGCGCAATAACTCGTAGACCTTTACCTTATTCAAAAAGGCCCGAGTCTTACTGTCGCGCTGCTGTAACTCCTGGTAGCGCTGCATCACTTCCACCACCGCAGTCACAGTAATGGGCTTGGGAATACTGCCAACGAACTGCAATTTGTGCAGTTTCACCAAGCTCTCCACTGTTTTGATCACTTTTGGCGAAGTACCACTGATCAAAATAATGGACGCTTGTTGAGAACGCTCCTTGAGCAACCGAAGAAATTCTATGCCATCGACCCCTGGCATATTCAGATCCAGAAAAATCAGGTCGAGCTCGATACCTTCGTCGAGCAGTTGAAGTGCATGCTCTACTGAATTCGATGTGTACACTTCCTTGAGCTGGCACTCGTCTCGCAGAATAGTCCCAAGCAATGCCGTAATAGCCAGACTATCGTCTAAGACAAGGCAGCGGGTGCCAACAGAGATTTCATAGGCCATAGTAATTGAATCTGTAAGATTATTGTCCGGCGCAGAAATGCCACTGCCCCACTGATTACCAATACAAAAACTATGGCAATTATAGCCACAAGCAGCCATGACTAAGCAAGCACTTGTATGTCCGCGACCAAAATCTACGAGTGTTTAAACAGCACACCATCGTCAACGAACGCATCAACTAGCAACACATATTCGCTGGAGATAAAACAACCGTAGGTCTTGCACATGGTTTCAGTCAAAACATCCCGGTAGGGATCAGACGCAACGACGTGATTGAGCCCCATACGGCTAACAGCATGCAACAAAGGAAAATATGGACGATGACTCCAGTTATAAACCCGGCGATCCCGACTCTTACGCACGATACCGCCAATCAGGTCGAGATTTGAAGACACCTGATTGCCTTGCATATCACAAATATAGACTCGAAAAATGCCCAACTGGCCTAGCCTGCCAGCATTCAGTCCAGCACATTGAAGATCTCCACCCCTGTAGCTAGAAAAATACTCCCTCAGCTTTTCAACTTGCTGGATTACCGACTGATTATGAACCGCAAGTTCGTAGTGACGATCCGTTTTGCGCGCAAGATAGCTGGCCTTATACTGATCCATTTTCGCACAATATTTTTCACTAGACTGAAACTCGCTTAAAGCCTTATCAAATAGCCATCCTTGGACGTAGTTAGCACCGCACTCTATGGCAAAATGCAATTCCTTTTCGGTCTCAACTCCCTCACAGATAATTTCACACCCGGCCCGCTGGGCCAAAGAAGCGACCGAGAGCAACACATCAGCCTCAGGCAGTCCAGCACTCGCCGATTTGAACAGGTGCATATCCAGTTTGATAATGTCAGGGCGCAGCGCAATGATTCGATCCATCTGCGAAGCCCCCACCCCAAAATCATCCACGGCAACCTTTAGTCCAGCCTCTTGATAACACTCCACCAACGTACGCAGGGTTTCCAGATTTCCGTCCCGCTCTGTAATCTCCATTACAATCTTCGATGGATCAATGCCAGCCTCGCGGATCATTGCCAGTGAGAGAATATTTCCGCTAGTCACATTTTCCAGCCAATCAGGAAAAATATTTACACTTAGGAAACCCCCGCCTTCGAAGCGAGAAAACGCATTAAAGGCGTCACGCCGAACCGACCTATCCCAATGACGTTTCAGCTCAACCGAAACCGAATCATCAAAGAATGCCAAGGGTGGCTGCTCTGGCTCACCCGGCTTACGTAACTGACGCGCAAGCGCCTCATAACCAGCGATCCGTCCCGTAGAAACACATATTATCGGCTGAAAAAATGGCTGAAACTTCAACGATACCCGACCATCAGGGGAGCTAGAACTGCCCTCACCTTCAGCGTCAAAACAGTGGGATAACTCCGCGCTCGATTCCAGCATTGCTCTCTCTTTCATCTAATATGCCATCGAACACTTTCTATCAAAGAATCGTATTCATTGTGCAGAGCATCGAGCGCTCGGCTGGCTTGGGTAAAATACTGCTTCGGGGACAAAGCAACCTCCTCCACAACTACTTCTGTACGGATTACATTGAGGAGATCTTGCGTACTGGATTGACACTGTTCCGAAACGTCCAACTCACGCCATACGGCGGACGTGTTTTCGTCAATTTTTTTGCTCAAATAATTCAGCTTGATTCGCGAAATGCTGTCACAACCGCCGCGGGCAGTAACACCCATACCGACAGCTCTTGCCTGACCAATGTATTCAGAAGCGCTCAGCAAATCACGCCACAACAAGTAAAAAGGCTTACCCTCCTGGACCTTTAACCGCAGAAGGCCGTGATGCAAAGCCATGTCATCAATCAGATAGAGAATATTCTGAATCAACATGTTGTGCTGATGCAGGTTATTCTCTGGGGCATTGTGTTTAAAATTACCTGCCAGGCGAGCCCAATGCTGATTAATTCCTATCCAGCGGTCATTATTTTCCATCCATTCATCAACACGCCTTATGGCATCAATGTCTCTGCTAACCTGTCCCTGCAAGCTCTGTATCTGTGCCAAGAGCTCCGTCCCGCCATTCAAGTAACCGCTCGACAGTCCTCGATGCTGTTGAATATTCGACAAAAGACTTTTTAGCGACTGGAGCCAGGACAAGCCCAACATCTGCCGGGCGAGCTGTTGTTTACGAATGTGAATATGCAGCACCACCACCAGAGCTGCGATTAGGGCTCCGCCAGCAACAATTCCATATAGCTCATTCATAAACACGCTCCTTCTGACACATATCTGACAAATGTCGGGCAATACCAGAAACCTGATTTGCCTTCGCGCTGTTTTCTTCAGCAACCAACGCCACTTCCTCGATAGCCTGGGAAATTTCTGCAGAAGCCTGCTGTTGCTGTTCCGTAGATTCAGATATCGCTAACAGCTCCCTAGAAACACTGCTGCTGCTCTCGGCGATCTCCCCAAATTGAGTATCTGCCACCAATATGGATTCGCGACTGTCTCCAGTGGCGCTTACAGCGTTAAGCATGCTGTCCTCAAGACTCCTAACACTGGCCTGAACATCTTCTATATCTGACGCAATTTGTTGTGCCGACTGATAGCTGCGATTGGCCAACGCTCGCACCTCATCGGCAACCACAGCAAATCCACGACCATGCTCGCCTGCTCGAGCGGCTTCAATCGCGGCATTGAGCGCCAAGAGGTTGGTCTGCTCAGATATCTCTCGAATTACAGTCGTGATGGAGGAAATACTCTGCGTTTTACTGCAGAGACTTCCCAATTGGGTATGCGCATCATCGATAACGCCGCTGACAGCTGTAATTTTGTTAACAACGCTGGAGACCGTATTGAGCCCACTTTGAGCCTGATTAGAATTGTGCACTGCACTATCATGCGCTCGACTCACACGACTGGATATTTCTTCTACGCTATGACTGATTTCGGTAATAGCAGCAGCCACAGAAACGGTTGCCTGAGACTGCTGCAACATATTAGCCGCCAACTGCTCAGCTGTTGCACTTAGCTCGGACGATGAATAGCCAATTTCGGAAACCATATTCTGGTAGTCATCACTGCTTCTCTGGATCTGCCTGTCCTGCTCAAGCAGCGCCAAATCAACACGAGACAGACCCGACAGAGCACTTTCCAACGACTCTGGAACCAACTCTTCGTCATTAACAATAAGAGACTTCAAAAGCTCGATTCGCTGCGCCAACAAAAGCAACATTGAAGCAACAACAATGAAAGCCATCGACATAAATGACAACGACCAGTAGGAGCCTCCCTGCCAGAAACCAGTCAGAGCACCAACTGTAAAAATCAAGCCCAGTATGAATGCACACCCCTTAAGACCAAGAGCTCGCAATAACATATCGACAGGATGAAGTAACATTGCACCACCTTGCGCAACAAAAAAACTAACAAGGTCTCTAGCAATATTTGTTCCAATCCTGAAAACCTCGCTAATCATCACATCCAGTTGGAATTTAAAACAAATGACGCACCACATTAACGCAGCAATAAATCTTATTTCGCCAACAAGGAAAACGAAAAGCCCTCTTGTGGTGCAAAACCAATTAGAGTTATGCGGACAAATCCAAAAAACCGAGTCGCGAATAATTGGCGAGAAGCTCGTCGATCTGGTCAAAAGTCAACGGCCGACTAAACCAATAACCCTGCCCTAAATCAGTGCCCATTTCAGCCAGCATTCGGGCCTGAGTTTCACTCTCTACACCCTCAGCAACCACCTCGATTCCCTGACTGTGCGCTAGATTGACAATAGATTGAACCAAAGCGTGACGCCGATCGTCGGTATCAATTTCATCCACAAAAGTTTTATCGATTTTCAACTGATGAGGCATAAAGTGGCTAAGATAACCTAGATTCGAATAGCCGGTACCAAAGTCATCAATACTGAGGCCGAAACCTGCTGCACGAAGTTCTTGCAGCAATGGATGTCGACCATCAATAAAGTCGGATTCGATGATTTCAATATCAATAGCCCCAGTTTTAACACCGCACTGCAAACATAACCTCTGCATATACTCTGCAAAATCGGCATCTTCAAGCTGCCTTGGCGACACATTGATAGCGAGACGCAGATCTTTACCAGCAGTATGCCAGCGATTCAATTGTGTTAGCGCTTGTTGTGCCACCTTCTTGCCAAGACTGTGAATCAACCCGCTTTCTTCAGCAAGAGGAATAAACACTGCTGGCGAATTAAGCGCACCATTCAAACTCGTAAGTCGCGCCAGAACCTCAACCCCGACGATTGCACCGCTTCGCAGATCAAGCTGCGGCTGATAATGAACTTCAATTTCATCATTCTGTAACGCGACCCGTAACTCGTTTACCAGACGTGACTTGTCATGAAGATCGCGCGACATCTTGGAATGATAAATCACGGGGTAGTCCAGCTGGTGTCGACGCGCATGAACCGCAGCTATATCCGCACACTGAAGCAACATATCAATAGCACTGGCGTCCGACGGATAGAAGGCCGCACCTACAAAGCATGAAATCTGATGACAGTAGC
>JALUYN010000660.1 GCA_027012915.1 Cellvibrionaceae bacterium | reverse complement strand
AAGGCAGTCCCAGTTCTCCGGCCAGTACAGCACTGTCCGGGCTCGAGCCCAGCATCCATATCGGTGGCGGATTCAGGGGCGTTGGATTGACGGCGGGTGTGTGCGCTGGATTGTTGAGCATGTTAAGGAGCTGTCGCGATTGCTCTGGGAAGTGTTCGAACCGTGTTTTGCCGTCGATGGATAATGCTCTCGCCGATACCATGTCGGTGCCTGGGGCTCGGCCAATGCCCAGATCTATTCGTCCGGGAAACAGGCACTCAAGGGTGGAGGCAATCTCGGCAATCTTATAGGGGCTGTAGTGGGGCAGCATAATTCCGCCGGAGCCTATGCGAATACGGCTGGTATGTTGGCCGATGGCACCTAGTAATACTTCGGGCGCGCTGCCTGCCAGTGCGTCGGTGCTGTGGTGCTCCGAAACCCAAAATCGGTGATAGCCAAGCGATTCTGCCAGCTTGGCAAGTGCTAGAGTTTCCTGAAAAGATTGGGTGGCATTGCCGCTCTGTCGAATCGGCGATTGATCGAGTATGGACAGTTGCATGGCTATGGTTTCTTGCTGGTACGACTTAGGCGCGATAGCCCGTGGAACGCTAGTGGCGGTCCAAAAAAGCAAAGTAGAAAAAGCGGTCCGTTAAACTTCAATTCTACTTGGTATTGAAGTTGTTCCTGCGGCGCGGGAGTTTCTAGCGGTGCCGCTTCTCCTGAAGCCGTGCTCACCGTGATGTGGCGATTGATAAATGGGGTGAGGATGTCCTCGCTGACGGGATTGTTTTGCAGAGTGTTCCAATCCATCAGCGTTAAGAACGCCAAGGTGATGCCCCACACCAGACTAACGCTGGTTGAAGTGTTCAGAAATGGTTTCATGGTGTCGCTAGTCAGTATTCGAAGTCGTTATTGGTGGCGCAGTATCCCCCGTGCTTTGTAAAAAATAAAGGGTGGACCCAAGGGTCAAAACGCTATGCTTTGACCTTGGCAGGGTATTTCGCTGGTGATCTTGTGCTCTTGCCAGAGTTTTCGCGAGAGGCCGTCGAGCGCTCTGGGTTCACCATGGACCAGAAAGATCCTCGGTTTGTTGCTGAAATGGGCGGCCCACTCGATCAGTTCAGTTTGCCCTGCGTGCGCAGAAAAGCCGCCCAAAGTCTCGACATTGGCCTTCACAATGTATTCGTCACCAAACATACGAATGCGTTTGGCGCCGTCTACCAGGATGCGGCCCAGTGTGCCGTATGCCTGAAACCCAATAAAAACCAGCGTATTGCGTTCATTCCAGATGCGATGTTTGAAATGATGACGGATGCGGCCACCGGTGCACATACCGCTGCCCGCAATAATAATCGCACCTTTACGAATTTTGTTGATGGCCATGGATTCATCCGGGGTTACCGCAAACTGAAGATTTGGCAGGAAGGTTTGCAGTGGCTGGGATTGACCGTTGAACAGTGGGTCGGTGTCCTTGTGATCAAGGATTTCGATCCACTGGTCATAGATTTTGGTGATTTCGATCGCCATGGGGCTGTCCAGAAATATCTGCCAGGAGTCCAACTCCCCGCTCTTCAGCAATCGTCCGAGGTGGAACAGGATCTCCTGGGTACGACCCACTGCGAATGAGGGAATCATAACGTTGCCGCCGCGGTTCCAAGCGTCGTGAAGAATGTCTCGCAGTTGTTCAAAGGTGTCGTCCAGAGTGCGATGATTTCGATCACCGTAGGTTCCTTCCATTAGCACGACGTCTGCCTTGTTGAGCATTTCAGGATCTTTCATCAGGGCGGCGCTCTTTTTGCCCAGATCCCCCGAAAACACTACGCGTTTGTGGGTGTCTTGCTCATGGAGGGTGATTTCAACAATGGACGAGCCAAGAATATGGCCTGCGTCATGAAACACCAGTTGTGCATCTTCTGATAGCTGCACTTTCTCGCCGTACCGTGCGGTGACGCACTGAGACAAAACCTGTTTGACATCGCGCTTGCTGTACTCGGGTTGGATGGCTTTTTTGCCCCTGCGGGCGCGTCTCAGGTTTTCCCGCTCCAGGTCGCGCTCGTAAAGCCCTGCGGAATCTTTCAGCATGATTTCCAACAGGTCTCGAGTCGCTTGAGTGCAATGGATGTCGCCGCGGAAGCCTTGGTGGACCAGCTTTGGTAAAAGTCCTGAGTGGTCCAAGTGGGCGTGGGACAATACAACTGCGGAAATTTGCGACGGACTGAATTGAAAGTCCTCGCTCTTCAGGCGCTCGATGGCGTCTCCACCCTGGTGCATACCGCAGTCTAGAAGTACCTGCCCGGTCGCTTCGGAATCCAGCAGGTGGCAGGAGCCGGTAACTTTTTGGGCTGCGCCGAGAAATGTAATAGTGGCCATGGTGTTCCTTAAATAGCGCGTTGTCTTTTCAGTGTACTATAGGCTGCTTAAATGGTGCCGGCGTTGCCCTGCATCAAATGGGTTTGTGTGAGCCGTTGAAGAGACGGTTGGAAGGGGGAGCTATGCCGACCATATCCTGGTTGTCGTTAATGTGGTGCTCGATACCAGTATTGCTGGTGTGTGTGATTTATGTGTACTGGCAAGGCAGGATATCTGAGGTGCTTTCGGCCAGCGCGCGTAT
The DNA here is from genome assembly GCA_027012915.1 of Cellvibrionaceae bacterium. The sequence goes on along the minus strand of JALUYN010000660.1, from coordinate 3,058 downwards.
GACAGTACAGTTGGTTGGTGTTGGTTATGTGTTGGTGGCGTTGTTTGGCAATCCTTCGCCCTGGATAACTGCGGCTGTGCTGAGTTTGATGATTGTTGCTGCAGGCTGGATTTCCGTCAGGCCAGTACAGCAAATGCGCGGTTTTTTTAAGCCGGCGTTGATTGCTTTGGGCGTTGCGGTTGCAGTGCATTTGCTGATTTCACTGAAGTTGGTCATGGGGGTTGAGACCTGGTACGAGCCCCGTGTGATTATTCCTTTGGCGGGTATGTATTTTTCTAATGCCATGAATGCGATAAGCCTTGCGGCGGAACGCTACGCTTCGGAGTTAACCGAGGGAAAATCTTTGGAAAAGGCCAAAACTACGGCATTCCATGCCGCTATGATCCCGCAGGTGAATAGCCTGCTGGCGGTGGGGGTGGTGGCATTGCCTGGAATGATGACTGGACAGATATTGTCCGGGGTTTCACCTCTAATCGCCGTGCGCTATCAGATTATGATAATGACGATGGTATTGGGGGCCAGTGGGCTGGGAGCCGCGACCATGTTGTGGTTGTTGAGCCGCAAAGGGCAATCGCTGAGGCTTAAAGAGCCTACAGCGACCTAGGGCCTGTTAACACTAATTCTGATACTTCTGCTGGAGACTATTTTTGTTCCCAGTCAGGCGGAATGAGCGCCATTTAGTCATTCTAAATAAGCGAATTCCAACGCAGCTGGGGGCGAAAATAGGCCCAGCCCTTCGGGTTGCGCCTCAAATCGCGCCACTCGTTGTTGCTCGTCGCTCGTTTAGAACCACTAAACTCGCTTCTCGCGCCTAGATTGGCGCGATTTGAGACGCAACAGAAGCATCAGAATTAGTGTTAACAGGCCCTAGGTTATACCTTGAACTGGCTCAGAAGCTGAGTTTGGGTGTCCGCCATGCTCGCCAGTTGCTGACTGGCATCCAGAGATTCCTGAGCGCCCTGGGCGGTAGAGCCGGCAAGGTCGGAGATAATTCCAACCATCTCACTCTGCTCTCTGGCGGTCTGGCTTTGCTCCTCTGTGGCGCTGGCAATTTGCGTGCTCATGTCCTTGATGACATCCACGGATCGGGCGATTTCGGAGAGCATGCGGCCAGCTTCGGCAATCTTCTCGGCGCTGTTCTGGGCGTCTTCTCGGCTCTGGCTCATGGTTGAGACCGCTTCTTTGGCGCCCTGTTGCAGGCGAATGATCATTTCTTGAATCTCAGCGGTAGAGTCCTGTGTGCGGCTGGCCAGAGTACGCACTTCGTCGGCTACGACGGCAAAGCCGCGACCCTGCTCGCCGGCTCGAGCGGCTTCGATGGCGGCGTTGAGGGCCAGCAGGTTGGTTTGCTCGGCAATACCGCGGATAACATCCAAAATAGAGCCAATGCTGTTGGTGTTCTCGTTTAGGCGCTCAATCACCTGGGAGCCATGCTCGATGTTCTGTGCCAGGTGATTGATGTCTTCAATATTACTGTGAAGCAGTTGCTCGCCGTTGTTGACATCATTGTGGGTGCTTTCAACCTGCTCTAGAGTGTTGCTGACGCTTTGCGCTACGTCTGCCACGGTGGCGCTCATTTCCTGCACGGATACAGCGACGCGGCTGGTTTGCTCAGTTTGGTTGTTGATGTTGTTGTAGCTGCTGCTGGAAATCTCGGTGGTGCTTGCCGCGGTCGTGGCCAGTTGCGAGGAGTTGGTGTTGATCTTGTCGATCATGCTGCGCAATGTGTCTACCAGCTGTTGCATGGACTGGGAGAGATCGCCCAGCTCGTCGTTGCTCTCTACCTTAAAGCTGCGGCGCAGATCGCCGGTGGCGACCTGCAAAATGTTGTCAACAATATGCTTTAAAGGCTTGCGAATCGATTGGGTGATTAGGAAGGCGATGGCGCTCAAGGCCAATACCACTATGATGCTAAAAACAGTGAGCAGTCTTGTGCTATTGGTAACAGCGCTTTCCGCATCGGCTCGGATTTCTTCATCTGAAATTTTCTCTACCAGCGCTGAAAACTCCATCAAAGTGTTGCGCAGGTCCAGACTCTTGATGTCCATCTCGGATTTCAGTTCTTCGGTGGTGTGACGCTGATTAATTTCGTTGCGAAGCTTATTCAGAACGCCGTTCCCGCCGAGTAGTGCCTCTTTAAACTCGCTCTTCATCAGGGATTTGAATTCCAGCAGTTTGGGATCTTTGCTGAGTCCTGCCGTTTCCAAAGTTGCCAGGGTTCGTACTTCGAGGTTCTCCAGCTCATTGAGAATCAGGTTTTCTGCGCTTTCCGCTGCGTCAAGCGTGCTTTCGTTGAGGGCGTCGGTCACAGCATCGAGAAAGAAGTCCACGCTGGATTGCATGCGCACAGACGCTTCAATAAGAGCGTCTTCCGCTTCTACTAAGGGGTGGGCCTGAATGTCGTAGGTAATATCTACCAGGGTGTCAGACAGGTCGAAAGCCGTCTCGCGCTGATTGGTGACGGCGGCGTGTTTTTCCAAGCTCTGGCGATGGCTGTCGATAGTAGCTTTGGCTGCGCTGTAAAAGTCTGAAAATTGCTGGCCGATAGGTTGAGCTGCCTGATTGAGTTGCGGGTGATTGCTGGCTATCTCTTGAATCTGGCCGCTCAGCTCGCTGGAGAGTTGTTGTTGGTGGTTGATGTCATCTTCGATGTCCTGGGCCCATTGAAGGTCTTCGAGCCTGATAAAGCGCATGACATCCAAGTCGGCTGTGAGCATGCTGTTGGTGGCTTCACCCACCGACTGAATCATGGGCATGGACTCGTTGACAATGTTGCCAAGCCCTTCGTTAATGCGGTTGATTCCGAGTAGTCCCACAACCAAAATGCCCAGAGATAATACGATGGCCAGGGCGTAGCCTGCGATGATTTTGGTTGAAATTGTAATGCGCATAGCGGTCTCTCTCAGTATCTGATGGCATCAGGCAGAGCTGCAGTGCTTCCCTGCGAAATCCAGGGGCTGCAGTATAGACGAAAGTCGCAGCCGCATCTTTTTTTATCGTCCGCAACAGCGCGAACTTTAAGGGTTTTGCGCGACGATAAGTGGTTTTGATTAAATTA
>JALUYN010000659.1 GCA_027012915.1 Cellvibrionaceae bacterium | reverse complement strand
GACCTTCTTTGCTCAGATCAATCCTGTTCTTTGGGGCGATATCGCCGTCAGTCTTCTGACTCTGTTCAGGGTGATGACATTCGAGGATTGGACCGATGTTATGTATGAAACCATGGCGGTGTATCCCCTGAGTTGGGCCTACTATCTGAGCTTTATTTTCTTTACTGCGTTTGCCTTCCTGAACATGGTTATTGGCATTGTGGTCAATGTTATGGAAGAAGAGCACCAGCAGATTGCAGAAGCCGAAGCCAAAGCGGCCGGAGAGCCTACGCTCAAGGATCTGCATAAAGAAATTGCGGAACTGAAAGATTTGATTAAAAAGAATGTGGCCGGCTGACCGCAAGTGTCAATGTCTCTGTAGAACAGCAGCAGGAGAAACGATTTAACGAGTACTCGGAACAATCACTCAAGAAGAACTCGGGACTTTCCGGGGGCAGCCGATTTCTCACACCAACTTTGGCAACTATCTTAAATGCGATTTTGGTCGCTGGCACTACGCCCCGACCACAATCTAGCGTTACGGCTAGTTTCAGGAATTCATTGCCATCGAAGAACCGCATCGAGAAATTCACCTTATTGCCGAAAACATTGCTATGCTCTATCAGCAGGGGCGCGAAGATGAGGTGCTCAGTTTGGTAGAGAAGCTCAAGTGCTATCGAGACAAGGTGGTAAACGCAGTCGCGGCTGTTGAGCGACGCGTAGCTCAACAATAGGCGCGCGGCTGCTCGATTTTGGTGCATAAGCCTGATACATTTCAATGCTCCACGGAAAGGGGCATTTTTAACGAAAGCAATGGTCGATAAAGGGAGGTGTCGATACGAGATTGAATTGCGGTAATGGCTACCGCAGCGGTAAGGTTCCCGGGGGTTCCATGTTTTTAAGCAATAAAAGAGCGCTGGACAATTTACAGCAACGCTATGAACTGCTGACACAAGAAAATCAGTCGCTGACCGACGAAGTCGCTCGTCTGAGGGCAAAAGTCGAGGCCATGGAAAACGAACCGGTTCCCGAGGATTACTCCAAACACAAGATCGAGCTGCTGCTGCGCAGTTTTGGTGGTCTCGGAGATGTAAGAGAAACCGTTTCAGCACTTTCTGAAAGCATGATCGGTCAAAGAGACAGTATTGCCGAAACCAGCGTGGTTTATGATCAGGCTATCAGTACACTCTCCAAGATCAACACCAATCTTAACGCCGTCGCAGCCGAAGCGGCGGTGAGCCATGAGAGTATTTCCAAGCTTAAAGGCGTGGCTTCAGAAATCACTCAGTTTGTTGGTGCGATCAATAACATTTCTGAGCAGACCAATCTGTTGGCGCTCAATGCCGCCATCGAAGCAGCACGTGCCGGTGAGCAGGGCCGCGGTTTTGCTGTTGTTGCTGACGAAGTTCGCACCTTGGCGCAGAGGGCCAGCGAAGCCAGCAAGGAAATTTCTACCCTGGTTGCCCAAATTGACGGTGATATTGAGCAGACCGATATTCATATTTCACAGACCCATAACACGTGCGTCGATCTCTGCGAAGAGGCCGGGCAGGGCATGGAGGCCATTGAAACGGCCATCGATTTGTCTCGCAATATGACTGAAACGGTGACGCGCAATGCTGATCTCGGTTTTATAGAGACTGTCAAAATGGATCATCTGGTGTGGAAAGCCGGCATTTATGAGGCGGCCATTTCTGGTCAGGGCCGTCCACAAGATTTTGCCGACCACACCATGTGCCGTTTGGGCAAGTGGTACTACCAGGGAGAAGGTAAAGCCAACTACTCTTCAGCAAGAGGTTATCAGAGCTTGGAGAAACCTCACGCCGCAGTCCATGGCAAAGGCCTTGAGGCACTTCAGAGTGAGCTCGACGGCGACAGCGCCAACTCCTATCAGTTGTTTATGGAGATGGAGGACGCCAGTGATCAAGTGGTTAATTGCCTGGATCAACTGGCCGGTGAGCTCAAGTAGTTGCTAGGGCCTGTTAACACTAATTCTGATACTTCTGCTGGAGACTATTTTCGTTCCCAGTTAGGCGGAATGAGCGCCATTTAGTCGCTCTAAATAAGCGAATTCCAACGCAGCTGGGGGCGAAAATAGGTCCAGCCCTTCGGGTTGCGCCTCAAATCGCGCCACTCGTTGTTGCTCGTCGCTCTTTTAGAACCACTAAACTCGTTTCTCGCGCCTCGCCTAAAGCGCCTACTGTTGGAGATTGGCGTGATTTGAGACGCAACAGAAGCATCAGAATTAGTGTTAACAGGCCCTAGTCCGGCAAAACCATGGACACCAAGCCAGCAACCGCCAAAACAAAAACCACGGTGAACACGACGCCGGCAACTACGTAAGTCCAGATATTGCCGGAGTGAAAATCCCTTTGGTAGTTGCGCTTGCTTTGCACACCGAAGGCGGCAGCTACGGTGCTTAGGACAATATCAAAAAAGCCCGGGGCCTTTTCAGGCTCCGGGCTTTTTTCTTGATTGGCTGAACTTTTAGTTTCGTTTTCCGTCATTTCAAGCCCTGATGAATGAAGAATTTCATTCATCATAGCCCAAAACAGGCTGCAGCCAACGTTCCAGTTCGGTAACGGACATGCCTTTTCGCTCAGCCAGGGATTCAACCTGATCTTTCTGAATCTTACCGGTATTGAAGTACTTGGATTCGGGGTGGGAGAAATACCAGCCAGACACAGCTGCGGTCGGAGTCATGGCGAAGTGTTCAGTTAGCTTGACCCCAATAGCGTCGGTGGCATCCAGCAATTTGAACAGCGTCGCTTTCTCTGTGTGATCCGGACAGGCAGGGTAGCCAGGCGCAGGGCGGATACCCTGATACTGTTCTTTGATGAGTGATTCGTTATCGAGTTGCTCGTCCGCGGCGTAACCCCAAAACTCTTTGCGCACACGTTGATGCATATGCTCGGCGAAGGATTCTGCCAGACGATCGGCCAGAGCTTTCACCATGATGCTGTTGTAGTCATCGTGGGCATCTTCGTACTGCTTGGCCAGTTCGTCGGCGCCAATACCCGCAGTAACCGCAAAGCCGCCGATATAATCCTGAACGCCGGATTGCGCAGGCGCAATAAAATCCGCAAGGGACTGGTGAACCGGCGCTGCACCGGGCTTCTGAGTTTGTTGGCGAATGTGGTGCAAGCTTGCGAGCTTAGTCTCACGCGCTTCATCCAGCACGGTAATGTCGTCACCGTTTTCAGTTTGCGCAGGCCAGAAACCAATAACTGCACGAGCTTTCAGAAGCTTTTCATCAATAATCTTCTTTAACATTGCCTGGGCGTCGTTAAAGAGGTTGGTCGCCGCTTCACCTACGGTCTCGTCACTCAGTATTTTTGGATACTTGCCCACCAAATCCCAGGTGATAAAAAACGGCGTCCAGTCGATGGTATCGACAAGATCTTCCAGAGGGTAATCTTCGAACACGCGGGTACCAGTGAACGCTGGCTGTGTTGGTGTGTGATTATCCCAGTCCAACTTGAGCCCGGCATTGACAGCGTCGCTATAGCTCAGCGTATTGCCACGAGCTTTACGGTTAGCATTGCGCTCGCGCACCGTCTCATACTCAGCCCTGATGTCGTCGACAAACTTGCCTCGCAAGTCGTTAGAAAGCAGGGTGCTGGCAACACTTACAGCGCGCGAAGCATCGGCCACATAAACTGCCTGATTGAGATTGAATTGTGGATCAATCTTGACCGCAGTGTGGGCCTTAGAAGTCGTAGCGCCGCCAATCAACAGCGGTTTGTTGATGCCTTGACGTTCCATTTCTTTACCCACAGTAACCATTTCGTCGAGAGACGGGGTGATCAACCCGGACAAGCCAATGATGTCGCACTCTTTTTCAACGGCTTGCTTAAGAATAGTTTCACAAGGCACCATCACGCCGAGGTCAATAACCTCGTAGTTATTGCACTGCAGCACCACACCCACAATGTTTTTGCCGATGTCGTGAACGTCACCTTTTACAGTAGCCATCAAGATGCGGCCATTTGACTCGGCGCCTTCAGATTTTTCATCTTCAATATACGGCTGCAAGTACGCCACGGCCTGCTTCATAACACGCGCAGACTTCACAACTTGGGGGAGGAACATTTTGCCCTCACCAAACAGGTCGCCAACAACATTCATGCCATCCATCAGAGGGCCTTCGATCACGTCCAGTGGACGAGACGCCTCAAGGCGAGCCGCTTCCGTATCTTCTTCGATATAGTTGGATATACCTTTTACCAGAGCGTGCTCCAGGCGTTTCTTTACGTCCCAGCTGCGCCATTCTTCATCTTCTTTGGCCGCTCCAGCGGTGCCGTCACCACGATACTGATCAGCGATGGCAAGCAGCGCTTCAGTGGCATCGGCGTTGGCGTTCATTACCACGTCTTCAACTTTTTCACGCAACTCTTGGGGCAAGTCATCGTATACCGCCAGTTGGCCGGCGTTAACGATCCCCATATTCAGGCCAGCCTTAATCGCGTGGTACAGGAATACGGAATGAATGGCTTCGCGCACTGGGTTATTGCCGCGAAAAGAGAAAGATACGTTGGAAACACCACCGGATACACCTGCGTGCGGCAGGTTCTCACGAATCCAACGCGCAGCTTCGATAAAGTCGATAGCATAGTTGTTGTGCTCTTCGATACCGGTGGCCACGGCAAAGATATTGGGATCGAAAATAATATCAGCCGGGTTAAAGCCAACTTTGTCTACGAGAACACGATATGAACGCTCACAAATCTCGTTTTTCCGCGCCATGGTGTCTGCCTGACCGTCTTCATCGAACGCCATAACAATAATCGCCGCGCCGTATTTCTGGCACAGTTTGGCTTTCTCGATAAAGTCAGCTTCGCCTTCTTTCAGGCTAATCGAGTTAACAATCGGTTTACCCTGAATGCATTTAAGGCCCGCCTCGATAACCTCCCACTTGGAGGAGTCCACCATAATGGGCACGCGAGCGATATCTGGCTCACTGGCGATCAAATTCAGGAAACGCACCATAGCGGCTTCGCCATCGAGCATGCCTTCGTCCATATTAACGTCGATGACCTGGGCGCCGTTTTCCACTTGCTCCTGTGCCACTTCCAGTGCGGTATCGTAGTCTTCTTCGATAATCAGTCGCTTAAAGCGAGCAGAACCGGTCACATTACAGCGTTCGCCAACGTTGACAAACAGAGAGTCCTTTTCGATGTTGAATGGCTCAAGGCCAGACAGGCGGCAGGCCGGCTCTATATCAGGCAACTGACGAGGCGCGTGCTTGGCAACCGCTTCAGCAATCGCTTTGATGTGGGCAGGCGTTGTGCCACAACAACCACCGATAATATTGAGGAAGCCACTGGCGGCAAATTCTTCGATGATTTCCGCCATCTGCTCAGGCGTTTCATCATACTCGCCGAATTCGTTCGGCAGGCCGGCATTGGGGTGAGCAGAAACATTACACTCGGCGACACGTGATAATTCCTGCACGTATTGACGCAATTCTTTGGCGCCGAGAGCGCAGTTCAAACCTATGGAAATTGGATTAGCATGGGCCAGGGCATTATAGAAAGCTTCGGTGGTTTGGCCAGACAGGGTGCGACCCGAGGCATCTGTAATAGTACCCGAAATCATTATGGGTAGCTCAACGCCTTCACGCTCGAAATACTCTTTTACCGCGAAAACGGCGGCTTTTGCGTTCAACGTG
>JALUYN010000658.1 GCA_027012915.1 Cellvibrionaceae bacterium | reverse complement strand
CGAGACGTAGTAGGGTTGATCGGGAATATGGGGTGAGGCGAAGGCAGACTCAATGTCTGTCAGATCCTTCTCGGAAGCGACAATGCGCTCACTCAGGAAACCATCCAAATTGGTAGAAATCTCGGCATCAATTTGCGCCAAGGTGGCTCCACTGGACTCGGGAATGGTGAAAATACGCTGCAAGCTATAGAGATTAGCTTCAGCCTGGCCTTTAATATCCGCCATAGTGACCGTGTTATTTGCCCTGAATTAGGATGCGCATAATAAAGAGTAGCGCCAGGTGGGGCAACAAAAGGGAAAGCAAAATACCGGGCTCTACCTTCCCTTTTGCTCTCCCTTAAAAGCCACGTGTAAGCACTTTGCCCGAAACCAAAGTTAAGTCTAGACAGGCTCTACAATAAGGGTCATTCCCTCAGCATCGACCACTTTAACGGCAGTGCCCGCTTCCAGGTCCGGCCCTTTGACAGTCCAGAGCGCATCGGCGATCTGCACCTTGCCCTGACCGTTTTGAATGGGTTCCACCAAAGACGCGGTGGTACCTACTAACTGCTGTACACGCTGGTTCAGCAAAGGCTTGTCGGTTTTCTGCTTGGAGGCGCGAAACTTCTTCCAGTAGACAAGGGTTGCGACGATCGAGAGAACCGCAAACCACACCAACTGCATTTGCCAACTGAGATCAGGGTAGACCTTGTACACCAGCGCCGTGAGCAACGCTCCCAAACCAATACCCAACAAGAGCTCGGTAGAAATCACCACCTCAATAGCCAGCAGGGCAATGCCCAACGCCATCCAGTGCCAGGGTTCCAATTGCGTTATCCACTCCATAGTCACGCTCCTCAGGATTTATCAGAGGCGGATTCAATCAGATCTTTGATACCTTCCACCGAGCCAATAAGAGAACTGGCCTCCAGAGGCATCATAATTACCTTGCTGTTATCTGCCGTGCCGATCTGAGCGATAGCATCGGTGTAACGTTGCGCCACAAAGTAATTAATGGCCTGGGGATTACCCTTGGCAATGGCTTCGGACACCATGTAGGTAGCCTTGGCTTCCGCCTGAGCTTCACGCTCTCGGGCTTCGGCTTCAAGAAACGCGGCTTCTTTTTCACCTTCTGCCTTAAGAATCTGACTCTGTCTTTCACCTTCGGCAACCTTAATCGCCGCTTCACGCTCGCCTTCCGCCTTGAGAATAGCCGCCCGCTTTTCACGTTCGGCTTTCATCTGATTGGCCATGGCGTCGACCAGATCTCGAGGTGGTGTAATGTCCTTAATCTCGATACGGGTTACTTTGATACCCCAGGGATTGGTGGCCTCATCAACTTTTTTCAGCAGCTCAATATTGATTGTATCGCGGTTGGAAAGCATGCCGTCCAGCTCCATGGAACCCAGCACCGCACGAATATTGGTCATCACCAGATTGCGCATGGCGCGATCCAGATCGTTAACTTCATAGGCGGCCTTTACAGGATCTACGATTTGGTAAAAGCAAACGGCATCGGTAGTTACCATAGCGTTATCGGAGCTGATCACTTCCTGAGGCGGCACATCCAGTACCTGCTCCATGACGATCTGCTTATGACCAACATCATCGATAAATGGAATAATGATGTGCAAACCGGGACTCAGAGAACCGGTGTACTTACCGAAACGCTCAATAGTCCACACCTCACCCTGCGGTACGCTCTTGACGCCCTTGGCCACCAAAATAATGCCCAAGACTACAAATACCACCGCAAAAATATCAAAACCAAACATACGTCATCCTTAAAAACAGTGTTTTGAAAAATTCAAAAGCAGGCTAACACAGACCTGCGTTCAATTGACTACATTAATGGGACGGGTCGCGATAAAGGCCTCAATATTGCGCGCCGCAATGCCCATCAGACGTTGACGCGCCGCTTGAGTCGACCAGGCAATATGCGGCGTCACCGTACAATTTTCCAGCGCCATCAATGGGTGACCTGACGCAGGAGGCTCCTGCGACAGCACATCCAATGCCGCACCGGCGATACGATTTTCTTTTAGCGCCTTTTCAAGAGCGAACTCATCAATTAGGGGGCCTCGCGCGGTATTGATCAAATAGGCCGTAGACTTCATAGCCTTTAAAAATTGACCATCGACCATGCCGCCATTGGTTTCCGTCAACGGGCAATGCAAGCTGATAACATCGCTGTGCACCAGCAGTTGATCCATATCGACAAACTCCACCCCCTTGGGCAGATCGCCAGGATCTGAGCGCGACGCGACCACCACCGGCATATCAAACCCCCTGGCAATTTGGGCCACCTTACGGCCAATAGCACCAAAGCCAATAATACCCAGGGTCAGCTGCGCCAGCTCCGGCATGGAGTGATCGTAGAAGCAAAAATCCGGAGACTGTGACCAACGGCCCTGCTTTACCTGATGCCTGTAGTAGTGCACCGGTTGCACCATGTTCAACAACAGCGAAAATACAAACTGCGCCACCGACGCGGGCCCATAGGCGGGAATATTGGTAACCACAATACCCAGTTCCGAAGCCGCTTCTAAATCCACCACGTTATACCCGGTAGCAAGCACTCCAATGTAGCGCAGATTAGGCAAACTCTGCAGTGTCTCACGGTCCAACACCACCTTATTAGTAAGCACCAACTGCGCGTCCCGGCAGCGTTCTACAACCTGATCCCGATCGCTGCGCTCAAAAACCGTGAGCTCGCCCAAAGCGGCAATGGACTCCCAGGACAGATCCCCGGGGTTTAAGGTAAAACCATCAGTGACAACAATCTTCATAAAACGATACAGACAGACTCGGCTAGTACTTCAACAATGGGTGGGAATAATCCTTACCCTGCATACGCTCACGCCACTCTTCCCCAACAGACCAATCCATGGGATAGATACTGTAGATCATCAGCGCAGGCTCAGGCATAAAGCGTGACAACCCTACGGTATTAAAGACCTGCATATAGAGATTGGGTTCAGTACCCGGGATGGAAATTCGAGTGTACAATCCCGCGGTGGTCAGACGATTGGCACCGCGAACTTTCCAATCGCTGGGAACGCGATTATCTTTTAGATAGCGCTGCAACGTCTCAATGGAGCTGCGGTCTTGGTACAACAGCACTTCCTGCTGCAAGAAAACCAGCAACGTACAAACGCTTTCCTCCCAATCGTCCATATATGGACGCAAGCCATCCTCGGAGATGATCATATCCAGCAGATTAAAATGGGGGACATCACTGAGCGACGGCACTCTGTTTCCAATAACCTCCAACCAGCCCTTGTTGACCATGTGGGCATCGCCAAAGCGGTTGATAATCAGCGAGGGAAAGGGGTCGTTACCGCGCATTACCGCCGCCAGAGAGTTCTCCATAAACTCAGCTTCAATACTGTTGGGTTTCACGGATTGCACTGGCGCCATACCGGCAGCGGCGAGCAGATAGTTGGTCTCCCAACTATTGAGCCTAAAAAACTGGGCGAGCTTCAGGGCAATATCCCGGCTGGGCAGAGAGCGGCCGTTTTCCAGAAAGCTGATGTGCTTAATGGAGGATTCGATCTCAAGGGCCACGTCTTCCTGACTTAGACGGCGTACTTGGCGCCAGTATCGCAGCAGCCGGCCAAACGCTCCCGGTGAGACCTGATCACTTACTTCCATATTCTCTCTCTGTTATTTTTCTACGAAAGTAACATTAATAATCCGGCAATCAAACCGGATCATGCTGGTTCGTCAAACAGGCAGCATTCTGACTTTACCTCATATGTAAAAGACCAGAGATCAAACTTGATCAATACTAGATTCATCACTAGATTTCTAACTACTTACTTTAATGGACTGAACTATGAATATCTTTTTGACAGGCGGTACCGGACTGATTGGCAAGAATCTGATTGGCGAGCTGGCCAAGCGCGAGGGAAAAATCTATGTGCTGGTTAGAGCTTCATCCAAATACAAGCTGGATGAAATTGCCCAAAAATACGAATTGAGCAAAACCCGCCTGACCCCCATCATCGGCGACATCAACCAGCCGATGCTGGGCGTGTCCAAAGAAGATATCACCAAGCTGGAAGGCAAGATCGACGAGTTTATCCACTGCGCGGCCATCTACGACATTAAGGCTCCGTCCGAAGCGCAATACCTAAGCAATGTGGAAGGTACCCGTCAGGCTCTGGCCTTGGCAGAAGCCATGAAAGTGGGCTGTTTTAATCAGCTGAGCTCTATCGCAGCTGCCGGCATGTACCACGGCACCTGGACTGAGAAGATGTTCAAGGAAGCCGTTGAATTGGACAGCAACCCCTACCTGCGTACCAAGCACGACTCCGAGGGCATTGTGCGCGACTGCAAAGCTGTACCATGGCGCATCTTCCGCCCATCCATGGTAGTAGGTCATTCCAAGACCGGTGAAATCGACAAGGTTGATGGGCCTTACTTCCTGTTCAAGAGCATTCAGCGCATGCGCAAAGTGATGCCGAGCTGGATGCCGACTGTTGGCCTCGAAGGCGGTCCTATCAATATTGTACCGGTAGACTATGTTGCCCAGGCCATCGACCACATTGTTCATCAGGGCGACAATCATGGCCAGTGCTTCCATCTCACTGACCCCAAGGCCTATACCATGGGCGACGCCATCCAGGTGTTCTCACGAGCGGCCAACGGTCCGAAATTCCCTGTGCGCCTGAATGCCTCCAAGCTGATCAGCGCTGTGCCCAAGCCCCTGACCTCCATCATCAATCACATGCCACCGATTAAGTACGCCTCTGACAAGCTTCTCGAGCAACTGGAAATGCCCCGTGAAATGATGAGCATGCTGCGCTTCGGCGCTTACTATGATTGCCGCAATACCCAGCGCGCGCTGCAGGGTTCTGGCATCAAGGCTCCGGATCTTCGCGACTACGCTGGCAACGTCTGGAACTACTGGGAACGTCACCTTGATGCCGACAGCGAAGGCCTGCGCACTCTTGAAGGCCGTGTTCGCGGTCGCGTAGTAGTGGTGACCGGTGCCTCCTCCGGTATTGGCAAGGCTCTGGCTTTCCGGTTGGGCAAAGCGGGCGCCAAGGTTATTCTGGTGGCTCGTGGCGTAGAGAAACTGGAAGAGACTCAGCGCGATATTCTGAGCATGGGTGGCGAAGCCTATGTATATCCGTGCGATCTGGCTAACGTCGATTCCTGTGGCGAACTGGCCCAGAAAATTCTGGACGACCATGGCCGCGTCGACATTCTGGTTAACAATGCCGGACGCTCTATCCGTCGCTCTCTGAAGCTCACCTATGATCGCTTCCACGATTTCGAGCGCACTATGCAGCTGAACTACTTCGGCCCGGTGAAATTGATCATGAGCTTCCTGCCCACCATGACCGAACAGCAAAGCGGCCACGTGATCAATATTTCATCCATCGCCGTTGCCGCTGGCGTGACGCCACGCTTCTCAGCTTACGCCGCGTCGAAAGCTGCCCTGGACGTATACTCCCGCTGCGCTGGTGGCGAGTTCCGCAGCGACAACATCAAGTTCACCAACATCCACATGCCGCTGGTGCGCACCCCCATGATTGGGCCAACTTCGATTTATAACTCTGTGCCAACTCTGACACCAGAAGAGGCGGTAGATCTAATTGAAAAGGCCATTATCAAACAGCCTCATGAGATCAATAATCTCACTGGCAGCCTGATGAAGATGGCGGGCATGCTGTCACCGGACTCCGTAGAACAGTTGATGAATAC
>JALUYN010000657.1 GCA_027012915.1 Cellvibrionaceae bacterium | reverse complement strand
ATATTAGATCCAGGATGACCTGGTTGGTTATTGCAATATTGACCCTTTTTATGGATTTTAAATCCGTATTTCTTTGATTTGTCTCGGGTTGCCTGGGTATTTTTATTTGTATGCAAAAGTTAAGTGGTGGATGTACTATGAGCGTGGAGATGATGTTTCGTAAGCCTATGCCAGAAGATGGTGTCGCCGTGCATGAGCTGATTGACCGCTGCAGTCCGCTTGATACTAACTCCCTCTACTGCAATTTATTGCAGTGCAGTCACTTTGCCGACACGTCTGTCGCGGCCGTGAGTTCTAGTGGAGAATTGGTCGGCTTCATAAGTGGTTATAAAAAACCTTCTAACGTCAGTAGGTTGTTTGTCTGGCAGGTTGCAGTTGCTAAAGAGATGAGAGGCTTGGGGCTTGGCAAACAAATGCTTGAGGAGTTACTACGTCGGCCATCATGTGCTTCGATTTGCTATCTGGAAACATCCATTACAGATGACAATCGAGCCTCATGGCGTCTGTTTGAATCGTTGGCGAAAGATCTGGATGCAGAAGTTCATACGGCGCCCCTTTTTGATCGTTATAACCATTTCGCTGATCGGCACGATACGGAGCAATTGCTACGCATAGGGCCTATTACTCGTGAATTGTAATCTCATCCATATTTCTTAAGTCATTGAAGGAGTCATTCATGAATATTTTCAAAGAAGTTGAATCGGAAGTGCAGTCCTATGCTCGATCGTTTCCTCGGGTTTTCAATCGAGCAAAAGGAGAGTTTATCTATGACACCGAGGGGAATGAATATCTGGACTTTCTCGCGGGTGCTGGAACGCTCAATTATGGGCACAATAATGAGCTATTCAAGCAGGCTTTGTTGGATTACGTCAAAGATGATGGGATTACCCATGGTCTGGATATGCACACCAAGGCCAAGGGTGAGTTTCTAGAGAGTTTCAATGAAAAAATTCTCAAACCACGAAACCTTGAATACGTAGTCCAATTCACTGGCCCGACCGGCACTAATGCAGTTGAGGCAGCGCTGAAGCTGGCCCGTAATGTCACGGGTAGAGAGAATATCATCAGTTTTACCAATGGCTTTCATGGCGTTAGTCTCGGTGCTCTGGCTGCTACTGGAAACTCCCATCACAGGGGAGCTGCAGGAGTGAGTTTGGGAGGAACTAATCGCATGCCCTATGACGGGTACCTTGGTGAGGATGTTGATACTACCGCCTATCTGGATAAGGTTTTATCCGACTCAAGCAGTGGTATTGATTTACCAGCGGCGGTCATAGTTGAAACTGTGCAGGGGGAAGGTGGCATTAATGCGGCTAGTATAGTCTGGCTGCGTCAACTCGCTACGCTATGCAAAAAGCACGATGTGTTATTTATAGTTGATGATATTCAGGCCGGGTGTGGACGCACGGGCAGCTTCTTTAGTTTTGAGGAAGCCGGTATCAGACCAGATATTGTCACTCTTTCCAAATCCCTAGGTGGGTACGGGCTTCCATTCGCGCTAGTTTTGTTGCGTCCCGATTTGGATCTATGGAAGCCTGGTGAGCATAACGGTACATTCCGAGGAAATAATTTTGCCTTTGTTACAGCCAAAGCTGCAATAGATAACTATTGGAGTGACGAAAGGTTCGCTAGTGAGGTAAAGCGCAAGGGCATATATATCCACAATAGATTGCAGGCAATTGTTAGGAAGTATGGTGAGGGAAATTTCACTACTCGCGGTCGCGGCATGTTTCAGGGGATCAACTGTGTGAACGGTGATCTAGCGGCCAAGATTACCAAGAGAGCATTTGAAAAAGGTCTTTTGATAGAAACAAGTGGTGCAGAAAATCAGGTCATTAAATTTTTGTGTCCATTAATTATTAGCGACATTAATCTCAAACGAGGCATTGATATTGTTGAAGCGGCAATTGAAGAAGTATGCGCCAGTGAGTCATGTATGCCGCAGGAGAATGACTATTTTGATGATGTTGTTGTAAATCAATAGAAAGTAAATCGTCTATTTGACCTTAAGGAGCCAGCATGAAGTTCGAATTGGATCACAATACGGTCAACTGCCTTCGTCCATCCGGCGACGGCGAGAACTGGAAGGTAGTAGCCAGCTTTGATGCCTGTATCGATGTAGTTGCTCCGCATGTTTCTGCGGTCTTGATTAGTGATGAGATTGAAGAGCTTGAAGTTTGGCTGCGCGAGCGTAGTAAGTTGAAGCATGAACTTAAGACAGAAAATCTTGATCGATTGGTGCTTGAGGCTTTGCCACTATTGTTATCAGAAGCGATTGACTTAATCGATAATAGTAGCTCGATAAATATCGATCTTTATCAAGAGATCAGGCAAAGCTTGGCCCAGATCGAATCTAAACTGGAAGCGCTTTCCAAGACTCAGTACAACAAGCTCAATAACTACAGCGCTATTGATGATGCAGAGCTTCTAAAGCAGCATCTGGAGAGTATTAAGAGTCGGATATGAATCGTAATGATTGAGCTAAAAATCATGAGGAATTTAATGTGATTATAAGACATTTGTCGAACTCTGAAAAATCAGACCGTCGTATCGTTTCACCCGATGGTAATTGGGAAAGTACACGCATGTTGTTGAAAGATGACAATATGGGATTCTCTTTTCACATTACGACGATATACAAAGGTGCAGACTTTCGCATGCACTACCAGAATCATCTTGAGTCGGTGTACTGTATAAGCGGTTTGGGGGAAATAATTAGTCTTGAGGATGGCAAAGTCCACGATATTGGTCCTGGTACTCTCTATGTTCTCGATAAGCACGATCCACATATCCTTCGGGCTTTTGAAGACATGACAATGGCCTGTGTCTTCAATCCTCCGCTGAATGGGAAGGAAGTACACAATAGCGAAGGTGCCTACGAACTGACGGCTGAGGCCATCAGCTAGTTAAGAAGATCGATTATCAGACAGAAATAGAAAGGATTTTCATGACTTTTCATACAGTAGAAAAAATCGGCGGTACATCGATGAGTGATTATCCTTCTGTAAGGGATAACATTATCTTGCGTGGAAGGGATCTGGCCGAACTTCGGGACACTGATTTGTATCAGCGTATATTCGTAGTGTCAGCGTATGGCGGTATTACCGATTTGTTGCTAGAGCACAAGAAGAGCGCTGTTCCAGGTGTGTATTCATTATTCGCTAATGGTATTGAAGATGGCTCTTGGTTATGCGCTCTCAAGGCGATAAAAGAAAAGCTGCATGCTATTAATTTCGATTTATTCGGTGCGGGAGAGCTATTGCTTAGGGCGAACAGCTTTATTGATCAGAGAATTGATAGCGCGAGCGAATGTCTAACCAATCTACATAATCTCTGCCTCCATGGCCATTTTTCGTTGACCGAACAGTTGACTACGGTCCGAGAGATGTTGGCTAGTATTGGTGAGGCACATAGCGCGTGGAACACTACCCATTTGCTGAAACGTGATGGTATCAACGCTCGATTTATAGACTTGACTGGTTGGAATAGCGAACAGCATTTTCCTCTCGACCAGAGAATCGAGCAGGCCTTGTCTAGCCTAGATTTAGGTAAGGAGCTGCCTATTGTTACTGGCTATGCTCATTGCGAGCAGGGCTTGATGAGTGTTTTTGATCGAGGTTACAGTGAGATGACTTTCAGCCGTCTTGCTGTACTTAGTGAGGCTCGCGAAGCAACTATTCATAAGGAATTTCATCTGAGTAGTGCTGATCCTCGTTTAGTCGGAGAGTGTAATGCTGTACCGATAGGGCGTACTAACTACGATGTGGCTGATCAGTTAGCCAATCTTGGAATGGAAGCCATTCATCCGAAGGCGGCTAAAGGACTGCGACAGAAGAATATTGCTCTACGGATCAAAAACACTTTTGAGCCTGATCATATGGGCACTCTAATTACGACTGACTACGTTAGTGACAAGCCTTGTGTTGAGATTATTGCAGGGTGTAAGGGTGTTTATGCACTGGAGATTTTTGATCAGGACATGGCCGGAAATCTGCCAGTATATGATGTTGAATTTCTCCGGCATATTCAGAGATTTAATGGTCATGTCGTGGCGAAAGATGTCAATGCCAATACTATTACGCACTATCTGTCATGTAGCCTCAAAACCATTAAGCGCATTCGTTCAGCTTTGGAGGAGATTTATCCAGAAGCTGAGATCAATCATCGAAAGGTCGCCATAGTCTCAGCTATTGGTAGCGATTTGAAGATGTCAGGAATTCTCGCTAAAACCCTTAAAGCAGTCGCCGATAGCGATATTAATGTACAAGCTATCCACCAATCTATGCGTCAGGTGGACATGCAAATGGTAGTAGATGAGAGTGATTATGATGTGACAGTCAGGAGCTTACATTCTGCTTTGGTTGAAGTCTTCGATCACGGCCGCGCGATATGTTTAGCTTCATAATCAAAGTACCGATTGGACTATTTTTACTCGCGGTGACTCAGCAGGTGTTTTCAGAAGTGACTTCTGAACATCTGGGGGAGCTAGAAGAGCCTCTCTACACTCCGTTTATCGAGCGCTATATGCTCGATGAAGTGAAGCAGCTTAGGGTCGATATGTCCGCTCAAAAGCACGAGCTAATGCAACAAATCCTAGATCGTGAGCACGAGTCAGTTGACCGGGCTGTGACTTATGCTACCGACACAGTGACTTATTTCTTCTACCTAATTGCTGGCGCTACGTCGGTACTTGTTGTTGTTGGCTGGACATCTATCCGTGAGATCAAGGATCGCGTTCTTTCTTCAGCCGATGCTGAAATTAGTAATTTGGTGCAGGAGTATGAAACGCGACTGAAAAATATAGAAAGTCAGCTAAAGCAGAAAACGCGCCATATAAAGGAGAATCGCGAGGAAATAGAACTGGCGCGTGAGGTCCAATCGCTTTGGTTGCGAGCACAGCAAGAAGCCTCGCCAATAAATAAAATTGACATCTACGACCAGGTCTTGAATTTGCGACCAAATGATTGCGAGGCTTTGACTTACAAGGCTGATGCAGTGCTGGAACTAGACGAGCCTCAGTGGGCAGCAAATTTGTGTCATCGCGCACTTGAAATAGATTCTCAAAATGGACATGCTTTCTATCAGCTTGCTTGTGCATATAGCGCGATGAGCCAGTATGATGAGGTAATGCGATGCTTGGGTAAGGCGCTAGAATATAGCGAGAGCTACCGTGATGAGATCGCTGTAGATGTTGCTTTCGATAATATGCATGGATACCCACCTTTCGAAGAGTTGCGCAGTGCTGATGGAAAAATGGAAAGCTCCACAGAGCTGGTCCCGGAAATCTGAACAGCGTTATGAATCTCCGCACGATTTAAGGCACGGTAGTGCCCGTTAACAGGAGATTTTTCATGGCTAGATGTCCTCGTCGTAACTACTCACCCGAATTCAAAGCCAAAGTGGCTATTGTCGCTCTCAAAGGCGAACAAACCGTTGCCGAGCTGGCGCAGCGATTCGATGTCCATCCCAATCAGATTACCCAGTGGAAGACCCAGTTACTAGAGAACTCTGCTGAAGCCTTCGGAGGTGATGAGTCCAAGGAACCTTCGGTCGATGTGAAAACAATTCTCGCCAAAATTGACCAGCTGACTTTGGAGAACGATTTTTTAGAAGGAGCGCTCACCAAGGGGGGGATTACTGAGCGACAAACGATGATCGACCGCACACACAAGCTGTTTATTACGAGGTAGGCCAA
>JALUYN010000656.1 GCA_027012915.1 Cellvibrionaceae bacterium | reverse complement strand
AACTCTTCTGTATATCTAATCCGTCCTGACATGGACCATAACTCCTTGCTTCCAGTTTTACCTTGCAAGGCGTCTACCGTTCTAGGGGCACATCAGTCAGCCATTGGTTGTAGATCAAGTCTTTGGAAATACTTTTCTCCTGGTCAAAATTCTGAAAAGCGGGATCGGCATACACCTTCCCGGTTTATAGACTAGTTTCCGTGGAGCGCCCGAATTGAATGAGTTCGTGCAGCGAGAACACCGCGTTGAAAGGGATTGGCAAAACAAACAAGAAGCGCGCAATTAATAACATCTCATGCTAAGTCGTCGTGCGTGTAAGGTCAGAGTGGCGTTTTTAGCCTCCAGCGGAAAGCACTTACTTGGTCGGGCCTGCGGCGTACTCGCCAACTATTGCGCGAAACTTATGCGTTGTCACCCAATGCCAAAAACGCTGCGACTTGAGCGTCTAACATTCTTCGTTCAACGTTTATACGTGAACTCTTAATCGCATTCACTCGTCGTTGAACAGTCAGGACATCTAGGAGAATTGCCTCTCCAAGTTCGAAACGAATTTGCTCAAGCGACAATGCCTCTTCTGCTGATGTTCTCGCTCGCTCCAATATTAGAAATGCTTCCTTTAATGCGGCTGCTTCGTCGAACGAGTTGTTTACCTCAAGAACTGCTTCTCGTAATGTCTGAGCGTATGCGAAAACTGCCGCGTCAACCCTGGAAGATGCCGCCTCTGTACGAGCGGCTAGTCTGCCTGAGTCGTAAAGAAGTGCATCGATATTCAATGCTAGAGAAGACAAATACACATCCGGATCGAAAAGATCTAAAAGACTGCTAGTCGAGCCAGCCAATCGTCCCGAGATGGTGAAGCTGGGCAAATTGCCTTTAGCAACCGCTTTCAAGTTTTCGAGTTCAATTTGTACTGCCGCTCTTGCTGCAGATACATCGTGCCGATTGCTCAGTACGTCTGCCGGGTATTCTGTTACACCAGACTCGGGGTTTGCTGGCAAAGCCCTAGATACTTTCAAGCTGTCGTCACCAAAGCCACCTATCAAAACAGAAAGTGACCTTCGAGCAGATCTCGTAGCAAAGTTCTGGATTTCTACGTTCGCTCTAGCGTTTTCAAATTCCAGTTCAGACAGAGCTAAGTCGCTACGTGAAATATCGCCAGCTTGAAATCTAGCCTCAGATACACGGTTTGTTTCAGCAATGAATGATAGATTCTCCTGCGCGATTAGCAGCTGTTGATCTGCTTCTACGATCTGAAAGTAGGTTAAGGCGACCTGCGCTTGCAGCTCCCTCACTCTTCTCGATAATCGAGCTTTTTCGACATCTGTCTGCGCCATTGCACGCCTTGCGGTGTCTTTATTCACGCCAAAGACATCTAGGTCCCAAAGGAAACTAACCGTGCTTCCAAAGCTTTGATCTGTATCCGCGACATCGGATACACTAGCTACACCACTCGCTCCAAGATTCGCCGCTACAGAGGGTCCAAGTAAAGATCGTGCTTGCCTTAGATTTGCTTGTGACTCTCTCAGCCTTGCTTCAAATTGTTTCAGATCAAGATTCTGTTGAATTGCTCGCCGCATATAATCTTGCAGATATGCATCGTCAAACAAAGTGCTCCATTCGTTTGCAAAGTCTGTATTTCTTGATGCAAACTGCCACCCGGTCGGGATTGAGTTGATCTCGTCTGCGATCAGCTTTTCTGCGTCCACTACTCGTGCGTTCGTACACCCGCCTCCTGAGAAGACTAACAACGAGCCCAAAAACGCGAGCAGACTAAGTCTTTGTTTAATCACTGCGAAGAGCCTCGATTGGGTTTAAACGCGACGCTCGATACGCTGGCAAAAATCCAAAAATTACTCCAATTACGAGTGATGATGCGAATGATAAGAGAGCGATCCGGACTGAAAAAATCATCTCCATATCCGTGGATCGCAGTGTGGACGTTGAAGCCAGATATCCAAGAACCAATCCAATGACCCCGGAAGTGGCGCATAGTAAGACCGCTTCAGTGAAGAACTGTCCCAGAATATCGATACGACGGGCGCCCACCGCCATTCGCAAACCAATCTCTTTTGTCCTCTCTGTTACAGCGACCAGCATTATGTTCATTACGCCAACCCCTCCGACGATCAATGACACCGCTCCCATAACAGCCAACAGAATACTGAGCGTTTTCTGGCTTTCGGCGAAAGCTTGTCGGTTGGCAGCAAAATTGAGGATTCTAAAGTCGGGGGCTTCGTCAGAAGTTAGACCCCTCGATTGACGCAAAAGAACATCTATTTCATTTTCTATGCTGGCCAAAGAAGATTGGTCGACACCGACAACTGCAATCGAGCGGACTTGATCTCGGACCAATTGGTGCCCACCAAAAAGCCTGTTTCTTCCCGTGCTTCTTGGGATCAGAACGAAATTGTTAGAATCTTGACCTCTCCAATTTTGACCAGAATTGTTTTTAACCGTGCCAACGATTATGAATGGAATATTCTGGATTTTAATTCTTTCGCCTATTGGGTTTCGCCCTTGGAATAACGAGTTGACGAGAGTTTGCCCTATGACTGCGACTAGCTCATTCCTGTCAACGTTGACTTCACTAATTGGTTGACCGCGCTCAATCCCTAGGTCGTTTGCTTTTAAATAATGCGTATCAACGCCTACAACATTAGCTCGCCAGTCACCGTCCGCAGACACGATGCTATATTCCGATGAGAGGTCTCCTGTAGCGGCGAAAACCCCGGCCATGCTCCTTATTTCGATTACATCGCGCTCCGAAAAAGGGCGCCAAGGCCGTCTGGCGCTCGCTCGCCCGTTGTTCCAATTTGGATAAATCGTGATCGATCGTGCCTCCACGCTATCCAATTGTTGCAATATCTTTTCCCGTGCTCCCTCTCCGATCGAAAGCATAGAAAAAACCGCGGCAACACCTATCACAATTCCCAGCATTGTGAGTAGCGCACGGAAAGGATTTTCCAAAAGTGATTGAACGGCTAACGGCAACAGAACGACGATAAACACTCTCAAGCGAGCTCTCCATGTGAGATGTCGCTAACGATTCGGCCATCTCTTAATGAAACTACTCTTTTGGCTTGATTTGAGACCTCTTGGTCGTGCGTAATGATCACGACTGTAATTCCTTTGGAGTTCAAGTCTTTTAGTACATCCAAAATCTCGCCCGACGTAGAACTGTCCAAAGATCCCGTTGGCTCATCAGCCAATAAGATTTTCGGGTTTCCGACTAACGCTCGGGCAATAGCGACCCGTTGTTGTTGTCCGCCCGAAAGCTCGTTGGGCTTGTGCGTCGAACGCTCTGATAAGCCAACTAACTTCAGAGACTCCATCGCTCTTACCTTGGAGCTTTTGGAATGCGTGTGCCTGTAGAGAAGTGGTAGGCGTACATTATCCAACGCCGTCTTTCGTGGAAGTAAATGAAATTGCTGAAACACAAATCCGATGGTTGTGTTTCTAAATTCAGCAAGTTGGCGACCATCCAATGAGTTAAGGTGTTTGGAGTTTACGACTATTTCTCCTTTAGTCGCGGCATCCATTCCGCTCAAAACATTTAGCATGGTCGATTTGCCCGACCCCGAAGAACCAACTATCGCAACCATTTCGCCCTGTCGTATTGTCAGGTTTACGTTATCAAGTGCCACTATTTCTGCCGCACCTTTCCCGTACGTCTTGGTAACGCTTTTGAGATTGATGATTGGCTCACTCAAAAAACACTCCATCGTGTGACTGGATGGCTTTCTAAGCTAAACTAGGAAGCGATATCAGTGACGACTTCTTCGCCTTCTACTAACCCGGAAACGACCTCAACGAATGCGCCATCCGACATTCCTATGCGAACCATCCTACGCTCCATCACGTCATCGTTGACCTTCACCCATATCATAGCATCCCGCACCAATCGTTCAGACGCGACAACCGAGCGATATGCGGAGTAGTATTCTGAGCTTAACTGCTCGGATAATACGTTATCGATCAGCTCCACTAGGTTGATCCGCGTGGGTGTATGCATAAACGAGCGCTTCGGATCATTTATAATCTCAAGCAATGGCGCAGCTGCAATCTCTAGCGTTGTGCTAACCTGGTCGAGTGCTTCTGGAGTGAGGTCTATGCTTTTCAAACGTACTAGGGTTGTTTTGATTGGATCCGCTTCACTCGCTACTATTGTGTCCGCATCGGAGGCGAGATTTTGAATTTGCTCAGCCGTCGGACGAAACCTAATGGACTGGGAGGAAACCCTCAAAACATCTTTGTTCACATCTGTTGTTATCTCAAGATTTGCAGTCATGCCGGGCATCAATTCGCCGCTGGAGTTGTCAGCTGAGATTACCGCAGTGTAAGAAACTATATTGTTGGCTTCTTGAGACTTTAAACGAAGTTGTATGACTTCGCCCTCAAACACCGTTTGGTCAAATGCGTCGACGGTAAACTTAGCGTAATCACCTTTGGTAAATCCGGCGACGTCGCTTTCTATGATCTTTGCCTCAACATGAATGTCGGACAAGTCTGCCGCTAAAGCAAATAATTCTGGAGCGGAAAAACTAGCTTGAACCGTTTGCCCTACAGAAACCTTTCTATCGATTACCACACCATCAATCGGGCTCGAAATTACGGTTCGCTCTAAGTCTAGAACTGCAGATTGGTGCTCTGCATCAGCTTGCGATAGCTGGGCCTGACTTCTGGCTAGTTGCGCGGAGTTCAGCTTTAACTCTGCCCTCGCTACGCCAAGCGCTTGCTGCGCTTGATCCAACCGTGCTTGAGATGCGGCGTTTTTTTCGAATAAGTCTTTTTGGCGATTAAGAACGTTTTCTGCTTGCTCGAGATTAATTTTCGCGCGCTCTACGCCCGCACGTTGGACGTCCACTTCGGCCTTCGCTGACGATAATCGTCCTTGGGTCTGCCGAACTCGATTCTCGAAGCTTGACGGATCAATAGTTGCGAGTATTTCGCCAGCGACGACTTCACTGTTGAAATCAACATCGACGGTCATAACGCGACCAGATACTTCAGAACCAACCATGACTTGCTCTTGTGGAACAACTTTACCGGAAGCGTTGACTATGATCGTTATGTCGCCGCGATGTACTGGTGAAGTTATGAGTGTCGGGTCAGGGGTGATAGAGCTTGCCGCGCCATCACAGCCCACGCAAGCTAGAAGTGCTAGGCCAACATGCCAGTCTTTGATGATCGAACAGCCTTGAATCACAACAAATAACTTTCTTTCCCCTGGTTGGTCTCGCCGGGTGTGTTCAAACAAACCTGAATATATGAGCGATCTAATTTGATCAATTG
The DNA here is from genome assembly GCA_027012915.1 of Cellvibrionaceae bacterium. The sequence goes on along the minus strand of JALUYN010000656.1, from coordinate 407 downwards.
GAATGTTGTCCTCATAAGTTAAATTAAATAAATGTATAACCTATTTTTAATATGAATAAAGAAAAATGATAATTATCGTTATTCGGTGTTTTATTAGTTTTTAATTTCAGCAATAGCTTGAGTTCGTCAACAAGAGAAAGGGAGTATTGACGTGCTTAAATCTATATTACTAGCCTTGGCAGTGCTTGGTTTTGCCGGTGTGGCTCAGGCTCAATCGAATGGTTGTTATTCAATCGACAACTGCAGTTCTGATGGGGCTCCATCTACCCTAACCAGCCAACAACTTAATGACTGATGTGCCCCTAGAACGGTAGACGCCTTGCAAGGTAAAACTGGAAGCAAGGAGTTATGGTCCATGTCAGGACGGATTAGATATACAGAAGAGTTCAAGCGCGAGGCTGTGGCGC
>JALUYN010000655.1 GCA_027012915.1 Cellvibrionaceae bacterium | reverse complement strand
CTTGTATGGCATGAAAGTCATGAGCGACGCCCTGATGGAACTTGCAGGCAAACGCATGCGTTCCTTTATGGCTGAGCTCACCGCCAATCGCTTTAAGGGAATGCTTACAGGGCTCATTATCACCGGGTTGATTCAATCGTCTTCAGCTACCACGTTGATGGTGGTGAGTTTTGTCAACGCCGGCCTGCTGCGACTGGCCGAGGCAATCAGCGTAATTATGGGTGCTAACATCGGCACCACCTTTACTGCCTGGCTGATTACCCTGCTCGGATTCAAAGTCTCTATGAGCAGTATCGCTCTGCCACTGATGATTCTGGCCTTCGCCCTCTATATGCAGCGCACCCCGGTAGTAAACCAGTGGGGCCGCTTACTGGCTGGCTTTGCTCTATTGTTTATCGGGCTGGATTTTATGAAGGGTGCCATTCCCGATTTGCACGACAACCCCAGGCTCTACGAAATCATCCGCGAGTGGAGTGAAGACGGTGGCTTTGGTTCCATCCTGATGTTTGTCGGGGTCGGCACACTGCTCACTCTGATACTGCAATCGTCCAGCGCCACCATGGCCATTACGCTGGTTGCTGCCAGTCAGGGGTGGCTTCCATTTAGTGCCGCTGCCGCCATGGTGCTGGGTGAGAATATCGGCACAACCATTACCGCCAACATGGCTGCCTTTGTCGCCAACGTACACGCCCGCCGCGCGGCCCTCGCCCACCTTATTTTCAATTTGTTTGGGGTTTGCTGGATTCTGTTGCTGTTCGATCCCGTCCTGCAAACAGTGAATAAAATCGCCAGTTTTCAGGGCGCCCTGCCAATGATTCACACCGATGATATTCCACTGGGACTGGCCTTCTTCCACAGCTTTTTCAATATCGCCAATATGTTGCTGCTGATCGGCCTGGTGAATATTCTCGCTCGCGCCGTGGAAGTCCTGATTCGGGAAAAACCCGCCAGTTGTCCGGTGGGAGATAGCCCTCTTTATCTTAAACGCAGCTTACTGAAATATCCTGAAACAGGCATCGCCGCACTGCAATACGAATCGCTGCATCTCTATGAACACGCCGTCTATCGAGCCATCGCACACAGCATGAATTTGCATCGCCACGACATCGAATCAGACCTGACTCCGGAAGCCGTCGCCGCCAAGTCTCATGAAGTTATTGAATTGGATCTCGAACAATTTGTACAAGAACATATTCAGCCCATCTACACCGCGATCATCGACTACAGCGTGCGCCTGCAACAACGCCATAGGTTAACGCCCAAACAGCAAAATCTGATCACCGATCTAAAGCATGCCAATCGCGATGTTCTGGTGATCACATCAACCATTGCCAGCCTGAGCCGCGATTTACAGAGTTATATGGATAGCGACAATACCGCCATTCAATATCAGTATGATCGCCTGCGGGCCTTACTGGTTTCCACGCTACGGCGTTTGGAAGAAGCGGCGCACCTGGAGCAACATCCACAGCGGCGCAACGCTTTTAACGCCCTCTATCGTGACATCAAGAAACATGATCGCAACCTGGTTTCAGAAATTGACGGCATGATTCGCGAGAAGAAAATTACCTCGCAAATGGGCGCCAGTCTGATCAGTTCCAGCGCCATCCTAAAGCGCCTGTGTCGCGACCTTGTGAAAGTCGCGCGCCTGCAAAGCAAGGGCGGAGATTACTATCAAAAGAATGTGGCCGAGCAACCGAACCTGAAGGAGCTGATCGATTTGGCGGAATAGAAACGAGCCGCGGCCTAGAATTTTTTCTCGTTTCCCGCCCCTTTTCCAAACTACGATCCGCACCACAAGACTGGTACACTCTTCAAAATCCCAATAGAAAAAGATGACACACCCGATATGGAAAACGCCTACGCCGCCATGCTGCGCACCATCATCCAGGGCCTGGACGTGGTGGGAGATCGTTGGGCACTACTGATCCTTCGGGAGGCATTCTACGGGTGCAATCGCTTTGAACAATTTCGACAAAACACGGGCATAAGCCGCGCCACATTGACCCGCCGCCTCAACGACCTGGTCGACAATGATGTTCTATACAAGCGCCCCCTGGGTTCGAGCAAACGAGTCGAATACAACTTCACAGCCCGAGGTCTGGGTTTGTTCGGCGCGTCTCTACTGGCACAGGATCTTGAAAATCAATGGCGAGAAGAAGGTGATCCGGAGTCACCGGTTACCGTCCATACCGTGTGCCAGCAGCCGTTCAAACCAAAGGCCGTATGCCGTCACTGTCGAATGGAATTGAAACCAGAGGACATTCAGTGGCAGAGAATTGAATCGGGCTATAGCGAACTTATTGAACTGGGCAACAGCGGGAACTCACGTCGCACCCGCGACTCTCACTCCGGCAAATCCAGCCGCGTCGCCAGCCTTATCGGTGATCGCTGGACGCTGTTGATATTGATTGCCTGTTTCCTCGGCACGACTCGCTTTGACGACTTTGGCCAACAGTTGAACATCGCCCCCGGCATCCTCACCGAGCGTTTGAAATCCCTTATGTCAGCGGGCTTGATGAGCCGCGAAACCTATTCCAGCAATCCACCACGCTATGAGTACACACTGACCCCCAAAGGACATGCAAGCTACACCTTTGTTATCGCTCTGCGCCAGTGGATTCTCGAAGGTTGTAGAGATGAATTACCTGCGGCCAATATGATTCACGGCCCCTGTGAGCAGCCCCTCAAACAGGAAATTGTCTGCGGGCACTGCGAGCAAAAACCCTGGCCCAGGGATGTTGTCATCAAAAACAATTAACCCAACGTCCCCGAACAAAGATCCTCACTCGTGTGCAAGAGCTATCGCACAGCACTCAAACTGGGAATCAACACCGGAGTGCGGGCCTTATATGCCTCATAACGCTCATCGCCACCCCAGCGTTTGTCTGCACTTTTTTCCAGCATGGGAATACCACTGACACGGATAAGCAATAAGGCAACAAATACTGGACTGATAAGCCCCACATACTGCCACCCGGAAAGAACCGGCGCCGCGAGAACCGCAACACCCAACCACAGAGTGATTTCGCCAAAGTAATTGGGATGGCGTGAACGAGCCCACAAGCCAACGTCTATAAACTTACCTTTGTTCGCCGGGTCCGCCCGGAACTGACTTTTCTGACGATCGGCCACCACCTCGATCACAAACCCCAACACCCAGATTGCGACACCCACGATACCCACAATGCCCATTGGTTTTTCGCTTCCAGAGGCAATGGCAACCAACGCCGCGGCACAGGTAAACGACACCCACAATCCCTGCAACGTCCAGGTAGACAAGAAGCGCCAGAAGTTGGGTTTAATCGCATCAAAGCGACTGTCCGAACCGTCCTGACTGATGCGGGCAAATAAGAAGCTGCCCAGGCGCACAGCCCATATGGCAACCATGGTCGCCAGCAGCAGCGTACGAATATCGGTCTTGCCGGTGAGCGCCAGGGAAAAACCAATCACCGATAGATAGGTCAAGCTGCCGGTCAGATCGAAGTAGCGCTCCGTCTGCCAGATAAAAGCGGGAATAAACACAACCCACTGAATCACAAATGCCAACAACACCGACAAGGCAAACACCGGCCAACCATTGAACATCAGCCCCTGCCAACTGCCAGCCCAGGCCAAGAGAGCACCAATTGCTAATGTAACGGTCAAAAATTTAAACGCGCGAGCGTAACTGGACATTGTTCTTCTCCTCTAATTATCAGATCACCCTAATAACTACTACTATAAGACTAATAATAAAATAATTTCAATATTCATGGGCTTTTAAATTCCACAAAGTTACTAGAATAACCGTCCGAAATGGTCATTTTTTCTACTCTAGACACAGATAACGCCCAAATATGTGTTTACTTTCATTATTAGACTCAATATATTTAGCCCCGACGTGATAATAACCGCGCCTTCAAAGGCAATAATAATAAGCAGAGAGGTCACTATGACAATAAGACTGAAAAAGAGAGCACTCACACAAGCTATAGCACTCACCTGCGCCACACTGGCCGCCTCCAGTGCTGCTGCAGAAGGCCTGATGCTGGAAGAAGTGATCGTAACAGCACAGAAGCGCGCCGAAGGCCTGCAAGATGTGCCGATCTCTATCAACGCCATTAGCGGCGAAAAGATCGACGACTACAACATTACGTCCCTGGGCGATCTTTCCGGGTCCGTTCCAAACCTGCAAATTACCAAGACCGGCATCACCAACCAGATCGGCATGCGTGGCATCTACTCCGGCTCTAACAAAGGTTTTGAGCAGTCCGTGGCCATGTATGTGGACGAGGTTTACTACGGTCGTGGCCAGTTGATTCGCCTGCCTTTGGTTGATCTGGAGCGTGTAGAAGTGTTGCGCGGGCCGCAGCCAACTCTGTTTGGCAAGAACGCCATCGCCGGCGCCATCAGTCTGACCTCCGCCAAACCCACCGATGAGTTCGAAGCCTCAATTTCTACCCTCTACGAATTCGAACACGACGAGAGCAAGACGGTTGCTGTGGTTTCCGGCCCGCTGTCCGACCAGTTGGCTGGACGTCTGGTGATGTCCTATCGCGAAATGGACGGCTGGATGGAGAACACCACCCTGGAGCGAGAGGAACCGAATACTCAAGAGACCTATGTGCGCGGTACTTTGATGTGGGAAGCGGATAACTTTACCGCCACTTTAAAGGCGGAAACAGCTGAATTTGATACTGCTGGCCGCTCCCTGGAAAACCATACACCAGTCGGTACCTACTCCCTCGTACCTGCATTTGCTGGCGTGGATACTCGTGCAGATTACAATCGCCAGGACAATGGTCAGGAGAGTGATAACCAGGTCAACAACGTTGTCCTCAACGTGGAGTACGAACTGGGTGATTACACACTGACGTCCACCACCGCTAATGTAGAGTACACCACCCGAGAACTGATCGATGTGGACTACACCGCACTGGACGTATTCAATGGCACCAACCAAGGTGAGGACTTCCGTCAGTTCAGCCAGGAATTCCGTATTGCCTCTCCAGCAGATGGTAACTTCGACTATATCGCCGGTGTCTACTATCAAGACAGTTCGTCTGACGTATTCGACAACCTGTTCTTCGGCACAGCGCTGGCGGCCACACCACTCGGAGCCGCTACCGGAGGAGTTAGCAACAAAGAGTTTTCTCAGGATTCGGAAGTTTGGTCGGCCTTTGCCCAGTTTAATTGGCGAATCACCGAGCAACTTACCCTGACTGCTGGCGGTCGCTATAGCGATGAAGAAAAAGAAGGTTCTCGAACTCTGGTAAATGACGGCACCAATGCCGCAGGCGGCCAGGCTCTGTTTGATCTAACGCTGTCGGCACTTGGTATTTTCAGCCATTCCATCGCAGATACTCGTAATGAAAAGCAGTTCGATCCCTTGGTAAATCTGCAGTACGACATCAGCGATGATGTAATGCTCTATCTGTCCTACACCGAAGGCAGTAAAGCCGGCGGATTCGACATGCGCGCCAACAACATCCCCACAGCACCGGTATCACCTGGCACCTTCGAATTTGAAGATGAGCAGGCCACCAGCTATGAACTGGGCGCAAAAGTGCGCTTTGATCGCGGCGAAATTAATGCCGCCATTTTCCACACCACCTACGAAGACCTGCAAATTACTCAGTTTGATGGCACCGTCGGATTTAACGTTCAGAATGCCGCAGAGGCCAAGATTAAAGGGGTAGAAATTGATGGCCGCTTCCTGCTGATGGAAGACCTGCTGCTCACGGCATCCATCGCGTACCTGGATTATGAGTACAAAGACTA
>JALUYN010000654.1 GCA_027012915.1 Cellvibrionaceae bacterium | reverse complement strand
GTCGCTCGTTTAGAACCACTAAACTCACTTCTCGCGCCTAGATTGGCGCGATTTGAGACGCAACAGAAGCATCAGAATTAGTGTTAACAGGCCCTAGTGTATTGGCTCTGGCAAGATCTGAAAAGCGCTTGCGATATTCCTGGGGTGAGCAGTGTTTATGGTTGCGAAAGGCACGGCGAAAATTGGCGGTATCCTGATAGCCCAATAGATTGGCAATGGCTTCCACGCTTAGCTCGGTATCCTGCAGGTACTGTTCGGCCCAGAATTGCATAACCTGCGACTTCAATTCCCGGAAATTGGTGTTCTCTTTTTGCAGGCGGCGGTTCAGGGTGCGTTCAGAGATATGCAGTCGTTCAGCGGCAAAGCTCACAGCAGGTAAGGGTGGTTCGTAGCTATAGAGTAGGCTCAGTACGTACTGCTTGTAACTGTGAGAATTGCTTTTGCCGAGTTCTCTGACGCGTTGAGACAGTGTTTGAAGTGTCTGTTTCCAGGTGCTTGGATTGTAGAAAGGCGAGTGTTTGTCGAGGTGCTCTCGAGGTATGTCGATACTGATCTGGTCGTTGTTAAACGTTGTGGGGCTGTGAATCCACTGGTCGTAAATTTCGTGGTAGCTGGGTTTCGAGTGTCGAGCATTAAAGCTGGCGGTGGTGAGTGGCTCGCCGGTGACCATCTCGATGTAGTGTTGCAACATAAAGAATAGGGACTCAGTGTGCAGCCGTTCGGTTTCGGGAATTTGACCGAGAAAACTGATTTCAATACGCACGCCTTGCAGCGTTGAGCGAAGGGTGACCTGGCTGTAACTGGCGTGCAGGTGACTGAAAGCTTCCAGTGCCATAAGGCCTTCCCTGGCATTGGGGGCTGTGGCTGCGGCGACGCCAATAGGACCGAGCGTCATAATGTGTGCCCGGCGGCCGATTATCAGTCCCACGGGGGTGTCAGGGCACAAGCTTTCGGCGTTGAGTAGAAGTTGCTGAAAGCTGGTGAGTGGAATGTCGGCGCCGCTTTCCAGTATCTCAAGAGTCAGTTGGGTGGCCTCCAAAAGCTCTTTGTCGAGCCTTCGGTTTTGAAGTTCTTGAACCAAAAACAGCGCATAGGTGGGTGCAATGCTATCCATTCGCCAAAGCCTATTTTTGTGGCGAATTATGACACCCTGATGGCGTCTCGTACACTCATTCCCGGATGTGAATTCCCTCATGCTGAGCGCTCGTTGGTTCACAAAATAACAAAGAGAGGGCGGGAATATGTCGAGTGTGGAACAGAATAAAGAGTGGGATCGGATGGCGTTGCGGGCGGCAACGGCGCGCATGGGTGAGTTTGCCTGGCCTACAGTGATCTATGGTGTGGCTGTTGTGGTGGCCTACTGGGTGGTGGTTGCACTGGTATTGTTGGGGGAAATCAATATTTGGTTGGGAGCACTGTTGTGCGCTCTGGCAACCTATCTTTCCTATACGACGTTGCACGAATCGGTGCATGGTTCTATCTCGGGAAAGCATCAGAGGCTGCGCCGATTGAATGATGCTCTCGGCTATATGTCGGGCATGATTTCCATGATTCCCCTAACGGTTCACCGCTATGAGCACCTGGCACATCATCGCCACACCAATCTGCCCGGGCGTGATCCTGATGCGTTGTTGGCGAGCTCCAGTGGTTCTCCTCTGCGTCTTATGGCGAATTCGGTGAGGGTGTACTTTGCCAACTATGCCTTTTACATCCGCAATCGCTGGGGAGTGGCGCCATGGACGGAGAAGTTGGCTCTGGTGTTGGAAATCTTGGCGGCATTTGGCGTTCGACTGGTTATTGTGGCAGCGGGTTTCTGGTGGGAGGCTGCGGGCTTGTTTGTGGTGGGCACATTGATCGGCCTGAGTATCTTGTTGTATCTGTTCGCCTATATTGTGCATCGACCTCACGATGCAGTGGGGCGTTATGTTGATACCTCTACCATTCGTGTTTCAGGCCCGGTGGGCAAGGTTCTGACCTGGCTTTGGGTGTTCCAGAATTATCACTCCATTCATCATTTATTCCCCAAGGTGCCTTTCTATCGTTACGTCGAGGTATTTGATGAGATTGAAGCAATCATGGCGCGGCGTCAGGCTCCCTTATACCGGCTCACTTGGCGGGGGCTGGTGCCTGAGTCAGAAGAGCGGAAGGTCTTGGCTCAAGTTTGAAGTTTTTTGAGTTTGCGGTAGAGAGTGCGCTCGCTGATTCCCAGTTGTCGGGCGAGCGCACTATTGTCGTCGGGACATTGTTGCAGCGCGTGTTCAAGGTGGGCTTTCTCCGCTGCGGCGAGGGTAGTAATTTCCGTGCTTGAAGGTTGATGCGTTGGGCCCGGTAGGGGGCTGACCAGATGCTCGAGTTGTATTTCACTGTGGTCGCAGAGAATGCTGGCGCGCTCCATCAGATTTCTCAGTTCACGAATATTGCCGGGAAAGCTCTGTTGTTTGAGAAACTGCTGGGCCTCGCCACTGAGTGTGAGTTTGCGCTCCGGCGCGATCAGATACAACAGATGCTTGGCGATCAAGGTGATGTCTTCCTGGCGTTCGCGCAGTGAGGGTACGACCACTGGGAACGGGCAGATGCGGTAGTAGAGGTCCTGACGGAACTCGCCGTTGTGCACCATTTCCTGCAGATGTTTATGGGTCGCGCAGACCAGGCGGAAATCGGTGGACTGTTCAGTGATTCCGCCTACGCGGCGAAATTTCCCTGTTTCTAACAGGCGCAGGAGTTTTACCTGCAGTGGCAGCGGTATATCGCCAATTTCGTCGAGAAACAGAGTGCCGCCTTCGGCCGCTTCCACCAGGCCTGTTTTGCGGCTGGTTGCACCGGTGAAGGCGCCTTTTTCGTGGCCGAAGAGCTCACTTTCAAACAAGCTTTCCGACAGGCCTGAGCACTCCACAATAACGAATGGTTTTTGGGCCCGGGGGCTGTGCTCATGCAGATGGTGGGCTGCTAATTCCTTCCCGCTGCCGGTTTCTCCCTGTAGCAACACGCTGATGTTGCTGGCGGCGGCCCGGTTCAGCAGCTCGAGCATCTGACTAAAGCTTTGGCTAAAACCCAGCATTTTGCGCTCGGCCAATCTGGTGGCATTGGCGTGGTGCATGATTTCAACAAAGTGGGTTATCTGGCCGTTCTCATCGTGAATTGGAGTGAGCTCAACGTCGATGTGTTCTTTGCCTGAGGCGGTATTGTGGATGTGCAGTACTCGTTGGCGGCTGTTGTGAGTAATGCAGTTTTTCAGTGGGCAGTCTTCCCCTGCCTGGTCGCAAGGGACGTCATAGTCATGGGAAATTTCGTAGCAATGGCGCCCTAGTGCGGTCGGGCCATAAGTGTCGGTGTAGGCGCGATTGGTGGCGCAGATCCGGTAGTTGCGATCCAGCAGGATGGCCGGGTCGTGGATGGCTTCCAGGATCTTTTGAAAATGCTGTTCTGTCATTTTTGGCGCTATGTGACTGACAAATATGTCGTTAAGTATATGCGTTGTTCCTGCATCTGGGCCAAGGTTTTGTGGCGAATTTTCGTAACTCTTTGACAAGAAAGAACTTTCTCTTGATTTGTCCGGGTTGGAATACACTTTGCTATCTTGCATTAGTAATAAAGAAACGGCCATAGCAAAGGGCGATTGCCTCAAATGACGAATTCACTAATCCCGAGAACCTTGGTCTGCAGGAGCGCGGCCTCGTGTCTAAATATTGGGCAGGGATGCTCTCTTTTTTCGGGATTGTCGACTTTGGTCGATTTTTTCTCCGGTGTGGTTGCCGTGGGTCTGAATGACACCGATGATGACCGGGGCCAGGTAGTAAGTGTCAGATGACTGCGAGTAAATTAAGAATGAATAAATTTTCGGGAATCCTGTCAGTAGCAGTGGCACTGATGGTGCCCGCGGCACTGGCTGCGGAGTTGCATGCAGAGGCAAAACAACAGGTCATGGGCTTTGCCAAAGAGCTTAAAGGGGCGCTGCAACAGGGTGTGAAAGAGGGCGGCTTTGAGAACGCCATTTCGGTGTGTAACGTCAAGGCTCCAGAGATCGCACAGGCGCACAGTGCGGGTGATTGGCAGATACGCCGAACTTCACTAAAGCTGCGCAATCCGGAAAACAAACCCGACGACTGGGAGTTGTCGGTGCTGCAGTCGTTTGAAGAACGGTTGGCCGCTGGTGAGCCCGCGACAACGTTGGTGGCTTCAAAGCAGGAAAATGGCGAATTTCGCTTTATGAAGGCAATCCCCACGGGCAAGCTTTGCCTGTCTTGTCATGGTGCCAATTTGACGCAAAATCTTGAGCAGAAGCTGGATGGACTTTATCCACAAGACCAGGCCCGAGGCTACAGCGTTGGTGACATTCGCGGTGCCTTCAGTTTGCGCAAACCGTTGAACTAGTTTTGAGTTAAAACGCTAAAACGGGCGCGCTACTTCAGAGCTTATTCGAAGCGTAGCCGCAGGCTCAGGTCTGTGGAAGAGTCGGCCCAGCGCAGCGCTTCTTTTTCGCTGATGCGTTCTTCGCGCACCATCTGATAGAGCGCGTGGTCAAAGGATTGGCCGCCGTCATCAACGGATTCCAGAATTGCTTCTTTGAGCTCGTTAATCAGCCCTTTCTGAATCAGGTCCTGCACGTGGGGGGTGTTGAGCATAACCTCCACCACTGGTACCCGCTTGCCATCGGTGCCCCGCGGCAGGCGCATGGAAATAATCGCTTTTAAATTCAGTGCCAGATCCTGGCGTACGTGATCGTGCATGGATTCAGGGTAGAGATTGATGATCCGATCCAGCGCCTGGTTGGCATTCACGGCGTGCAGCGTGGCCAGACACAGGTGGCCGGTGTCGGCGAACTTGATGGCGCTGGACATGGTTTCCTCATCGAGGATTTCGCCGATCATAATGGCGTCGGGACTCTCGCGCATGGCGTTCTTCAGGGCGCTGTTGTAGTCCCGGGTATCCACGCCAATTTCCCGCTGGCCGATCAGGCTGCGACTGTGTGAATGAATAAACTCGATTGGATCTTCAATACAGATAATGTGGCCTGTGCGCTTGCTGGCGCGGTGTTTGATCATCGCTGCCAGCGTGGTGGACTTACCCTGGCCGGTGGCCCCCACAACCAATATAAGCCCGCGCTTTTCCAGCGACAGCTTTTCCAGCACCGATGGCAGTCCGAGTTGTTCCATGGCGGGAATATCGCCCTTGATCAGCCGCGCCACAATGGCGGTTTTGCCTCGTTCTTTGAAAGCATTGATGCGAAAGCGGCCGATATCCTCAAAGGTAACGGACGTGCTCAGTTCCATTTCCTGTTCAAAGGTTTCCAGTTGTTGCGGCGTCAGCAGACGCGACAGAATCTCGCCCACATTGGCTTGGCTCAGTGGGTTGGTGGAGAGGTGCTGACACTCGCCGTGAATCTTGATCATGGGTTTTGCATCGCAGTAGATATAGAGATCTGAGCCTTCGCTTTTGACACAGAAAGCTAGCATGCTGCGCAAGATGTCGGTCACCGGGTGTCTCCTCAGGGTTTGAAAGCAGTGTGGTCTGAAAGCCACATGCTATGCAGATTAGACATTATCTTAGGGCCTGTTAACACTAATTCTGATACTTCTGCTGGAGACTATTTTTGTTCCCAGTCAGGCGGAATGAGCGCCATTTAGTCATTCTAAATAAGCGAATTCCAACGCAGCTGGGGGCGAAAATAGGCCCAGCCCTTCGGGTTGCGCCTCAAATCGCGCCAATCGTTGTTGCTCGTCGCTCGTTTAGAACCACTAAACTCGCTTCTCGCGCCTAGATTGGCGCGATTTGAGACGCAACAGAAGCATCAGAATTAGTGTTAACAGGCCC